>JBMFSZ010000052.1:0-12767 GCA_049967315.1 Desulfomonilaceae bacterium | reverse complement strand
ACACCAAAAAGTACAACTACTTATTTAATACCCCAGAAATGTCGGTCACATGGCATTTTTGAAACCAGCTCTAGTGTATGAACTCGAAATTCGGTCAAAAACCCGGTTGAAACCCCGAAACAAGATATTTTTGGATCCCCTTGAAGATCTGAGCAACATAGCGCACAACGCAGGACTCAGTGTTAGAGCGTTGATTGAGGAAAAGAGGGTTGTTATGGCTATAGTTAACGAAAACTGCCTATAAAGTGCGCCAGTTATCCCACCCATAAAAGCAGCAGGCACAAAAACCGCCATTAGAACCAGAGTCGTGCCAATTATCGGACTAGTGACTTCTTGCATTGCCCTAACTGCGGCATCTTTAGCTGTCAGTCCCAAGTCGGTCATGTTCCGTTCAACATTTTCCACAACTACGATAGCGTCATCGACAACGATACCTATCGCAAGCACCATTCCAAAAAGAGTCACCGTATTAATGGAGAAACTAAGCAATGCCATTACGGCAAAGGTCCCAATGAGTGAAACGGGTATCGTAATGGCGGGGATTAACGTTGCCCGCCAATCCTGCAAAAAAATAAAGACAACCATGAAAACAAGGACAAAAGCTTCGAAAAGCGTTTTGACGACCTCGTGAATCGACGCTCGGATGAAATTCGAAATCTCATAAATAGCCCTATATTTAAGGCCTTGCGGAAACTCCCGTTTCAATTGTTCCATGACGCGCTGAACATCGTCGGCAACTTGCAACGCATTTGACCCTGGGGACTGATAGACGACCATGGTCGCGGCAGGTGTCCCGTTAAAAATCGAAAAAGTGTCATAAGATTTGGCCCCCAGCTCCACTCTGGCAATGTCCTTTATCCGAGTAACCCTACCTCTTTCCCCTGTTTTTACGATGATTTTTTCGAACTGAGGCACATCAGTAAGACGGCCTAACGTGTTAACATTCAACTGAAAATCTACTCCCTTACGATTGGGGCGTTGACCAACGCTTCCCGCTGCCACCTGAACGTTTTGTTGGCGTAATGCATTCACCACGTCGCTGGTGGTCAGACTCCGAGATTTCATCTTAGTGGGGTCGAGCCACAAACGCATGCCGTAATCCTTTTGTGGAAATACTTCTACGTTCCCGACCCCACGAATACGGCTCAGTTCGTCTTTAATCCGGATACTAACGTAGTTGGTCAGATACAAATCATCATAACGGCCATCTGGGGAGTACAAGCACATTACAGCCACAAGGGATGAAGAAACCTTCTTGGTAGTAACTCCCTGGCGCTGAACCTCCTCAGGAAGTTTTGGAACGGCGGTAGTAACTCTATTCTGAGTGAGGACCGTAGCCATGTCCACATCTGTTCCAAGCTCGAATGTCACATTAAGAGTGTATGAGCCATCTGAAGAACTGGTGCTTTGCATGTAAAGCATGTTCTCTACACCGTTGATCTCCTGTTCTATGGGCGCAGCTACGGTGTCCGCTATCACTTGGGGATCGGCGCCCGGGAAGAAGGCTCTTACCTGGACGACTGGCGGAGTAATTTCAGGATACTGGGCTATAGGCAGATTAAAAACGCATACTCCTCCAGCAAGAACAATTAGCAGTGAAATTACTGAAGCAAATATGGGCCGATTAATAAAGAACTGGCTTAGCATTGCGGGGCCTCCATTACTTCGAGGCTACAGGGTGAGGTTCAGACTCAGCTTCACCATGTGTCTTTGAGCCCTCCTTAATTGGTTTGACTTTTTCTCCTGGTCTGGCCAATTGGATTCCATTTACAATCACCCAGTCTTTTTCAGAAATCCCCGTCGCTATAACTCTCATTTCACCTACCTGGCGGCCTAAAGTAACAGGCTTTTGTTTCACAACGTTGTTTTGGTCAACTATCAGGAGATAGTGACCACCCTGATCCATGGCCACGGCTACATTGGGAACGAGAAAAGCCTTTGATGTCTGGAGTGGAACTCGCACCCGTACGAATAAGCCCGGAAGCAGCAATCCGTCCTTATTGGGGAACAAAGCTCGTACTGTCAACGTGCCGGTCCCTGGGTCCACCTGGGTATCAACGAAATCAATCTTGCCCTCTCGGGGAAAATCTTTTTCGTCAGCAAGACCAAGAAAACATGGAGCCTGCGGCCTGTGAATGTTTGCTCTGTCACTTGCCGAGGCATACAGTCGGGATAGCCTCAGCAGGTCATTTTCACTAAGATTGAAATACGCATAAACTGAGCTGTCATTGACCACATTTGTTAATAAAGTCCGTTCCTGAGCGCCGACAAGGTTCCCTAGATCAACCACATTTCGACCGACTCTGCCGTCTATGGGAGACCTAACCTGAGTATAATCGAGTTGAAGCTTAGCTTCCTGAAGATCTGCCTTGGCTGCCCCTTTTTGAGCTAGCGCCATGTCTCTATTCGCCTTGTCCTCAAGGAAGGCTATTTCGGAAATCGAAGATGTTTTCAATAAATTGGCCGATTTTTCTTCTTTTACCTGGGCTAGACTAAGCGCTGCCTCTTTGACCTTGAGGTTGGCTTCCTGCTGGTCCACTCTGGCCTGGAAAGGTCTCGGGTCTATCACAAACAAAAGGTCACCGGCTTTCACTTCCTGACCAGGAACAAAGTTCATTTTATCGAGGAATCCCTGAACCCTTGCCCTAATTTCAACTGATTCAAAAGCCTGAGTGTTACCTGTAAATTCAAGATAGTCCGTGACTTGTTTTTTTTCTGGCAAACTGATGGTGACCTCAGGTGGCGGAGGGGGAGTAAAAGTTTGAGTTCGCTGCCCGCACCCAAACAGGATCAGCAAAGAAAACAACAAATACCAACGTATCTTTTTTTGTGAACAAGCGTGCATATCAGGACTCCATAACCCGATTGCTGGGATTTCCTCGAAACTTACGATTTGGTATTGGAAGCAGTATCGAGTATGACACTTGGGCTCAACGGTCTTAAAGATGGTTCAGAAAACCGGGATTCTTGAGCTCAGAACTTTTTATACATTAAGTTGCTGAAATTATGATAGAATAAAAATAAATCAGTCTGCTTTTTTCTTCCCAAAACCGTCTTGCGTCGATGGAGCCCAATAATATGTCGCTTGCGGAAAAGAACAAGGAACAGTTGATCGTCGATTTAACCCAGATGGATCTCCAACTGCGCAGTATGCAAATTGACCTCGATGCTTCCAAGAAAAGGGAATCGCAATTTAGGGAAATAATCGACAGAGCTACCGAAGGAATCTTTATCGCTCAGGATGGCTTCGTCAAATATGAAAATTCTGCATGCTGTGACATCACGGGGTACTCTTTCGGAAGCTGGTCGTCCACAAATGTAATTTCAGGACTGGTTCATCCGGATGATAGAAATATGGTTCGCCAATATCATTCCCGGAGACTGGAAGGGAAGGAAAGCCCAGGTCGTTACGATTTCAGAATTGTTTGTAAAGATGGATCCATAAAGTGGATAGAGATGAAGGCCTCGGTCTGTGTTTGGGAAGAGAGGACTGCAGTACTTTGTCTAATGACGGATATCACCGAGCGTAAGAAATCTGAAAGGGCCGCTATAGAGAGGGAAAGGCACTTCATATCCTTGTTGGAAACAATTCCCGACGCGCTGATAGTATATGACGCCAACGCAATAGTTACCTTTGTGAACAGCGCCTTTGAACAACTTTACGGCTGGTCCGCAGAAGAACTGGTTCACAAATCTTTGAACAATTTTGTTCCCCCCGAAGAACAAGAGATCACAAGGCAATCCTGGGAAAGAACAATCAAAGGTGAAAAAGTCACATTCGAAACAAAGCGATGGACCAAAGACCGAAGGATGCTTGACCTCCTTATATCGACCGCTATCCTCCGAGATGCTGACGGCAACCATACCACAAGCATAGTGATTCATCGTGATATCACAGAGTTCAAACGAGCGCTAAAGGCTTTGAAAGAAAATGAGGAACTGTTCAGAGCGATCGTAGATGGCGATCCTGACGCTATATTTGTCCAAACGAATGGACTTTTTTCATATCTAAACGGCCCGGCGGTAAAATTATTTGGGGCGGATGCCGCTGAAGATCTAATAGGTAGGCCTATCCTGGAGCGTTTCCATCCGAGTCTCCACGGATCCATTATAGAGCGCATGCGCGTGTCCAATATTGAAAAGAGACAGGTTCCAAACGCTGAAGAGATAATAGTCCGAATGGATGGAACAGAAGTTGATGTTGAGGTCTCTGCCGTCCCGATCAATTTTAGGGGCATTGACGGGTCTCTCGTTTTTGCTCACGATATAACGAGCCGCAAGCAAGCTAACCGGGAACGTCTATTGTTGACCACGGCAATAGAGCAATCTGACGAAGCTGTTATGATTACCGACACCGAAGCGGTCATATTGTACGTAAATCCGGCTTTTGAAAGGGTAACCGGTTTCTCTGCCGCTGAAGCCATAGGCAAGAAACCAAGAATACTGATTGAAAGCAATGAGGCTGACGCGGATATTTATGATGCATTGCGGATGACCCTGGAGAGAGGAGATGTATGGCGTGGGCGCCTAACGAATCAAAAAAAAGACAAAACTCTTTACGAAGCTGAGGTGACTATTTCGCCGATTAAGGACACACATGGCAAAGTTGTAAATTATGTAGGTGTCTCAAGGGATGTCACTAAAGAAGCGCTACTTGAAAAGCAGTTCATTCAGGCTCAAAAGATGGAAGCGGTCGGAACACTCGCCGGTGGTATCGCTCATGATTTTAACAATCTCCTTCAGGCCATTCTAGGGTACTCAGAGTTGATCCTTAGGAGAAAAAGCGAGGGAGATCGGGATATTTCCGACATACAAAGGATATTGCAAGCAGGGAAACGTGGAGCCGAACTGGTCAAAAGTCTACTAATGTTTAGCAGAAAGGTTGAACCGACTTATCGTCCGGTAAATTTGAATCATGAAATTATTCAGGTGCAGAGTCTGTTATCAAGGACGATACCAAAAACCATTAAGATCGACTTGCATCTGACCGGTGATTTGTCGGTGATACAGGCTGATCAGTCGCAAATGGGCCAAGTTCTGATGAATCTTTGTATAAACGCCAGAGATGCTATGCCAAATGGTGGAACATTAACAATTGAGACGGAAAATGTCGAATTGGGACAGGATTATTGTCGTACTCATCTACAGACCAAACCAGGAAACTATGTCTCCCTGACAGTAGCTGATAACGGCGAAGGGATCGACAAAGAAACATTGGCGCACATCTTTGAGCCGTTTTTCACTACCAAGGGAGTTGGTCAAGGAACTGGATTGGGGCTAGCCACTGTATATGGCATAGTCAGACAACATGGAGGGCACATAGAATGCTTTAGTGAACCGGGTATTGGGACCACTTTCCGCATTTATTTTCCTTCAATTCAAAGGGAAGAGGACTCAAGAATTTTAGTCGATGAACAGTCAATTCCAGGTGGGTCTGAAACCATCCTGCTTGTGGATGACGATGACATCGTAAGGAATTTGGTCGCCACGGCTTTGGGAAACTACGGTTATCGGGTTATTGAAGCACAAAATGGGAAAGAGGCGGTGGAAATCTATCGCCGGGAAGGCAAAACAGTATCGTTAGTGATACTGGATCTCATAATGCCTGAGATGGATGGGAGACAGTGTTTTGACGAAATAATCGGGCTGGACAGTGAAGCCAAGGTCATCGTAGCTACTGGTCATCCAACGGACAGATCTAGGGACGCATTATTCCTGTCAAAAGCAAAATCCTTTATTGACAAGCCTTATAATATCAAGAGCCTTCTTGGTAAAGTTAGACAGGTTATTGATACTGATTGACAACAGTTTAAAATCCATAAGTGATCTAGAGAAGAAATTTTTAGAATATCTCAAGGTGATTAATAAGGAGTAGGGCCCTCAAAAAATCGAATCCGCAGATATCATTTTGCTCACTTTGTAATTTCAGAATTTACAGTCCATTAGATATCGTGTAAGAGAACTCTCAAGGATGGATTAAAAAGTCCTTAAAGCTATGGCTGAATATTAGAATTTGCCCAAGGAGAACGGTATCACGAAGTTTTAGGTTAAATCGGATTCGTAAAATTCATCAATTAGGGGTTGTTGCATTATTGATTTTAGAAGAGGAGGGAGAAATCATGGCTCGAAGATTGATTATTGTCATATGTCTGTCATTGGCCTTATTGACCAGTTGTGAAAACGATAAAAAGAATCTCGAAAAGGCCAAGACCGAGATTTCAGAGTTAAAGGTAAAGAACCAACAACTTTCAGACCTGAAAGTACGATTGGAATCAGAGAATTCTGCGTTGGCTCAGGAAATGGCCCAGATCAGGGACAAAAACACAGCGCTGGCAGCGGACATTGAACAATTCAAGAAGAATCTTTCTGATTTAACTCAACAGAATGAAGGCCTTCAGAAAAAAAATGAGGTAGCCGGTGCACAAATTGCCCAGCTCAATAAACTGAAGGATGAACTAAAGGCAAAAATTTCAGATCTAAGCAAGAAAGTAGCCCCCAACCCCGAGCACATCAACAAATTTACCCAATCCGGACAAGAGGCTCAAACCAAGCTGGACAAGGAACTTAGCCCTTGCGACGCGCTCCTGGAATATATGGCCAAGTGCCGCTCAATTGTTCAAAATTTCAAAGGTGGAGAGAGAAAATCAAAGCTTGAGGAAACTTTTGCAACCTACCAGGCGAAAATGAAGGATGCTCCACCGCCTGGACGAATGGCCGCAATTGACTGGGTTAAGGAATTAAACAGATCGTGGGATCGTCGACAGGATGATAAGACCCCTCGGCTAATGAGACTCAAAAACGCAGCTTTAAAAGCCTGTGGAAAAACTGCCAAAGACGCTGGTTTCTAACATTCTCGAACCTCGATGCCTTTGTAAATCTTGTGTCTAGGAATTTGATAAGGCGCCACGTATTGGCGCCTTCCCATCTTTCGTAAATGAGAGAGCAAACATCATTAAACCTAAAAAAAGATAACACTTAGCGAATTCGTATGGAATCATACGAGCAGCGCCGGTCAATAACCACGGAAAATAAACGTTAGAGTCTGGCATTGAGGAATGTATGATGCCAAAGAAAGAAAAAAGCGCCATTACAAAACAATAAATTGAGCACACTCTGAGACGATGGTTGATCATTTCGGCTAGAAACGATCCCCACAACATTCCAGTCAGAATGAATCCGTTGCCTAATGCAATAATCACCAGAACTTCAGGCAGCGTGCCTCCTACGTTAGAAATGAGATGATCTAAATTCTGAACAGGAACAATCTCGGGCATTTCGAGATGAATGGCCAATAAGCGGCTCACTGAAGGTAATATGGATAGGATGACTGCCGGAATATGAATAGAGGGGTTTTCCTTAAAGGCCTGCCCCACAATTTCTAAAGATATGAATACTAATATTGGCGCTAGCGCAGCTCTGGGTATGATCTCCAGTATCACGGAAACATAGCCAAATACTCCCCCTAAACCGATAAATAAAGCCGTAAACAACGTGTAGCCGGCCCTTGTTCCCATACGTTTGTAAGCCGGGTGACCTATATACGGGCATGACTGGGCTACCCCTCCACATATACCTGACAATAATGTCGCCAGAGCCTCGGTCATCAAAATCTGTCTAGCGCTATAGTCGTCACCGGCAACCCGTGCGCTCTCTGTAACATTGATGCCACCAACTATCGTTAAGATGGCGAAAGGTATCGCAACGGGTAAAAATTTTAGACTGGGGATGAAGCCGTCTATGAAACCGAGATTTGGCAATGGTAAGCCGAAGCGGAAATGAAATTCAGGAATTTTGTAAAAGTTGGATCCTAATGTGTCAGGGGAAACAACGTTAAGCAGATAATAAAGAATCGTGCCCAATGCTATGGCTGCCAGAACGCCGGGAATCTTTCCAGGTAGGGATCCTTTGGCCACCAGAGCATATAGAGTCAGGCCCAGAGAAAGTGTTCCAACGAGTGGCATTCTGAAAATGTCTAGCAATGGGATGAAACCTATGAGGGCAAGACCGACGCCCGCCAAAGATCCCAGTAGCCCTGCCCTTGGAATCGTGCGCTGTACCCAGTTACCGCAAAAGGACATAATGACTTTTAGGACACCGATCAGCACCATCGTAGCCATTCCAAGATGCCAAGTCATGATCGCCGCATCCTGGACACTATGTCCAGCCTGTTTCAGCATTATAAACGCAGGTCCCAGTACGGTAACTGCCAGCCCTATTGTGGATGGGGTGTCTAAGCCAAGGGGCATCGCAGTCACGTTAGAAATTACCTTTTTCCGGGCAAGCCTGAAAGCCATCCAGGTGTACACCAGGTCACCAAAGAGTACTCCGAGTGTAGTCCCCGGTATCATGCGTGTGTAAACTATGTTGGCAGGAAATTGGAAACCAATAATTAAAGTGCCTGCAAGGGATGATAGCACTGCTATGTTATCGAACATCAGGCCAAAAAAACCGTTGAGGTCTCCTACGCCTACCCATTTGTATCTCACATTTTCATTTTCCATACGGTTTACTCAGGATTGGTGAGAAATTTATCCTTTTCCAGATTTCGAAGTATATGTTAAATATCGTGTGAAGTGGTAGTTTGATGTATCAATACTTCCCAACATCATCAGAGCTCTATTATCAGGTATTATGTGAAATCGTACAATTTTTACCGAAAACTTCTTAGAACAAAAGACATCGAGACAATTCAGTCGGAAGCTCATCACGGTGGTGGTCTAAAAAAGGCGCTTGGGGTCATTGACCTCCTAGGAATAGGAATTGGCGCAATTATTGGGGCTGGTATATTTGTCCTTACAGGGCAGGCTGCTGCTGAATATGCGGGACCAGGTATCGTGATTTCATTCATATTGGCGGCTATAGTGAGCGGCCTTGCTGGTCTTTGTTACGCTGAATTCGCTTCAATGATTCCGGTTGCAGGAAGCGCATATACGTACTCTTACGCAACCTTGGGCGAGGTGTTCGCCTGGTTTATAGGATGGGATTTAATTATAGAATATTCTATAGGGGCTTCAGCGGTCGCTGTCGGATGGTCCAGTTATGTTGTCAGTTTTTTGCGTCAGTTCGGCATAAATTTGCCGCCAGAATTTACGTCTCCACCGGGGACCCATTTCGTGTTCCTGTCAAACGAGATAATCCGGAAAATAGGAATAGTGGCTACAGAAGGCTGGTATCAACTTGGATTTTATGTTGACCGACTTCATCAGGCGGGCATTTCGCCCGACGCTTTGCCGCATGCCACCGGAATATGTAATTTAGTGGCTTCTTTCGTTGTTTTATGCGTGACTATCATATTGGTAATTGGAATCCGCGAATCTTCCACCGTCAATGTTGTCATAGTGCTGCTAAAGATAACCGTCATACTCACGGTTATCGCTGTGGGAATTGGCTACATCCAAACCGACAACTGGGTTCCTTTTATCCCACCAAACGCAGGAAAGTATGGAGAGTATGGATGGTCCGGGATCATGAGAGGGGCAGGGGTCGTTTTTTTTGCTTACGTTGGATTTGATGCAGTTTCCACAGCAGCTCAGGAGGCGAAGCGTCCACAAAAGGACATGCCAATAGGTATCCTCGGATCCTTAGCCATTTGCACAGTGCTTTATGTATCGTTCTCTTTGGTCCTTACCGGTTTGGTAAGTTATTCAAGACTTAATGTAGCTGATCCGGTGGCCTTAGCAGTTGATGCGACGGGGATTCACTGGTTAGCCATTTTGGTGAAACTGGGGGCTATTGCCGGTTTGACATCCGTCATTCTCGTATTGTTAATGGGGCAACCGCGTATTTTTTTCAGTATGGCTCATGATGGACTTTTACCAGCCTTTTTTGCAAGGGTTCATCCCCGTTTTGGTACTCCAGCAAACACCACTATCGTCACAGGATTTTGTGTTGGATTACTGGCGTCGCTACTTCCTGTAAGGATTTTAGGTGAACTGGTTTCTATAGGCACCCTGGCGGCTTTCATCCTGGTTTGCTTCGGTGTCCTGGTATTGCGGTACAAGCGCCCGGACATCGGCAGGCCCTTCAGAATCCCGCTTTCACCTTTGTTGCCAATACTTGGGGTGGTTTCGTGCGGTGCGCTGGCTTTAAGTCTTCCCTGGGAGGCCTGGTTAAGGCTCGTTAGTTGGCTGGCGGTAGGCTTTATTATCTATTTCTTTTACGGTATCCGGCACAGCCATCGGCGTGCCAGCCAAAAAAAAGAGATCTCGCAAGGAACAGTTTCAACTCGAAGATCTGATTAACTAAACCTGCCTCTAATGTAATCATGAGTGTATTGCTCCTTAGGGTAGTTAAAAAGCTGATCACTCGGACCAAATTCCACTAGATAGCCAGTCCTTCCTCCTCTGCTCGTGTCAACGTACATGAAACCAGTGTTATCGGCCACCCGTTGAGCTTGCTGTAAGTTGTGGGTCACTATGGCTATTGTAAAATTCTTTTTTAACTCCAGCATAAGGTCTTCGATCTTGCTTGTGGCTATCGGATCCAGGGCTGAGCAAGGCTCGTCCATGGGTAGTACTTCCGGTTCTGTAGCAATAGCTCGAGCTATGCAAAGTCGTTGCTGTTGACCACCGGACAGAGCAAGCGCACTGGCATGCAGCTTGTCCTTCACTTCATCCCATAGAGCCGCCGAGCGTAACGCTTGTTCGACTTTTTGATCCCTGTCCCCTCTATACCCATTGAGTCTCAAGCCAAAGGACACGTTCCTGTAAATGCTCATTGCAAATGGATTGGGTTGCTGGAAGACCATCCCAATATGTCGCCGGATTGCGACAGGATCGATACTGGCGTGATAAATATCCCTTCCAAGGAAATGCACATGCCCTTCAAACCGGAACCCCCTAACCAGGTCGTTCATCCTGTTCAAGCAGCGCAGCACCGTGCTCTTTCCACAGCCGGATGGTCCAATGAAAGCAGTTATTTTACTTTTCTCGATCGGGAGCCTTGTGTCGCGTACCGCTTTAAATTTGCCGTAATAGAGCGTGTTAATGTTGCAATCTATTGAAATTCGATCAGCGTCATCAGCGACCAGAACCTGGCGGAGCGTATTTTTATTTAATGGCTCAAGCATATGACGTTCTCCCATGTGTTATTTTCTGGAAAAGCTCTGTCCAATAAGATTAATGGTCAATACTAGCAACACCAGTACGAGAGCGGCGGCCCATGCCAGTTCAATCTGGTTTTGAAACGGCATCGCTGAAAAATTGTAAATTAGTACCGCCAACGATGCTGTAGGCTGTAACAGTCCAAAATGTTCATGTAAGCGAATCCAGTAATTGCTGAAAAGAGCAGTGAATATTAGCGGCGCAGTCTCTCCTGCGGCCCTTGCTACTGCCAGCATAACCCCCGTAAGGATACCGGGAAATGCCGTGGGTAGCAGTACCATCATTACAGTTTGCATTGGGGTCGTGCCCATACCTACAGCCGCTTCCTTTATTCTCGGAGAAACCATGACTATGGCTTCTTCTGCCGTAAGTATTACCGTGGGTATCATGAGAATAGATAATGCCACTCCACCGGCTATAGCTGAGAAGCCTCCCGTTACAAGAACCACTGAACCGTAGGCGAACACCCCCGCAAGAATGGAGGGCAGTCCTGTCAAAAGTTTGGCGCAGGTTCGAACGAAGCTTGCCAGTTTAGACAGTGGCGCAATTTCAGCAAGGTAAATGCTGGTGAGAATGCCAAACGGGACACTAATCAATGTTGCAATGCCGACGATCAAGAGGGTACCCACAATCGCATTCCCGAATCCACCACCATGTTCAAACGCCGTAGGAGGCAACTGCGTGAACATGTTTATGCTCAATCTCTTGCTTCCTTTGACCACCAACATGGTCATGACCGAGAACAGTGGAACCAAAGCCAAAAGCGTTAAGACAGAGGTGGTGAAATTCATAAAATAATTAAAAGCGGTCCTCGGTCTGCGAAGAGATTTTTGGAGTCTGCTGATGTCTACTACTGATCGTTCACCTGTATTGTCAGATTCTCTGAGCGATGAGGATTCACTATCTCTCATTACCGCCCTCCCTTGGTCTCTGGAGAAGCTTTCTGCAGGATAAGCGATCCAATTATGTTAACGATCAGGGTTATCCCCAGCAGGATAAGCGCTGCGTACATTAAGACGCCTACTTCTTTGGGACCAGCTTCGGGAAAATTGTTGGCTAGAAGGGCAGCCAGTGTGTTTCCAGGCGAAAAAAGTGACCAACTAATTACGTTAGCGTTGCCGATCAACATTGCCAGCGCCATGGTTTCACCCAAAGCTCGACCGAATGCCAATATGATAGATCCAAAAATTCCTTTGGATGCCGTCGGGATTAGTATGGCCAATATCGTTTCCCAACGGGTGGCTCCAAGTCCATATGCCGCCTCCCGCAATTTTGGGGGAACCGCGAGCAAGGCGTTTAAGCTAATGGCCGAAATCGTGGGTAATATCATAATTCCGAGAACAATAGCTGCTGGTAGCATCCCCGGACCACTAAGGGAACCGGAAAACAACGGTATCCAGCCCAATTTCGTCTCAATCCAATTGCAAGCCGGCCGGATGAAAGGAATAATGAAGAAGATCCCCCATAGGCCGTAAACGACGCTAGGTATAGCCGCAAGAAGCTCAATTAGATTCTTTAGTATCTTTTCACACTGGTCCGGGAGCTTGCCCCATACTGGATGGAATTGAACGCCAAAAAGTTTTTCGACAGCAAACACGAATGTCGAAAGGAATCGCTCGCTTAGAAATATTGCGACAGCAATGCCGAAGAATGAACCGAGGCCCA
>JBMFSZ010000051.1:0-12788 GCA_049967315.1 Desulfomonilaceae bacterium | reverse complement strand
TCTACCCTGTGTATTCTTGTTTCTACTATTCCTTCCCAGCGTAGAAGGCTTGATTCCGGGTTTAGGCTTCTGACCTTTTAGTCTTGCTATCTCGTCTCTCAGTTCTTGAATAAGCTCCTGCTGGATCTGAACTATCTCCAACAGGGCCGTCACCAACGATGTGCGTTCCTCATCAGAAATTTCAGGAATCTTTAAGGTGGAGCTCATAAAACCCTTAAAGCATACTTCAATCCCTGTGTCGCGCCTTTTTTTGCTTTCTCATCAAATAATGTCAAACGATCTGGTTCCTAATATCGGCGTCAAAGCCTCGACCAACAGGCAAAACCAAAACACCCTGCCGTGGACTTACCCTGGGTTTTTGAGAAGTTACAGCCAACCCACCTGACCAGGCGAACATAAAAGCGAATTTTGCCGGGCCGCAAAGAGCGCCAGTTTCCAGGAATGCCATGGAAGCTTCAGTATCATATTGGGGACCACCACTGTAAGTAGCCCCTGGTCGGGAAGCCAGGCTAGACCCTACGCCCAGGAAATACGTGTCAACGTTCGCCCATGCGTATTCGGCATTCAGGAAAAACCGGCCGTTGTTATATTTCATGTTTGCGTTATAGATGGCCATGGCCAAATCAAATCCGCCAAAACCATACATCACAAAAAGGTTACTTTTTGGGTTGGGATAAACTATCCTATAAGGCGTTGACGCCAGACCCAGTTCCGGGGCTACCGGCAGAACGGACCCCTCTAGATTGACATTATTCGAATGAAGTAGTCTTTGCAAACCGAGGAGACCAAAGCTCAATGGACCGCTGTCATAGGTCATGGCCAAGGCCCAGGCCGTGTTATTATGTTCCCCATTGTCAAGGTTCACAACGGAATTAGCCACGGGTCCACTTGTCACATATGGAGTAAACGTTCCGTAACCATCAGGCCAATTTGCAAAATAGATCTGGAAAATAAATCTGAATGGTCCGTAAGGAGCGACAAAAAGCAAGCCATCGTTACGAGTATTAAATCCTCCCATTGCCCCGGTACCCCACGGGAAATCCCTGGCCCCGCCACTAATCACTCCCCATGGCAGTTGAGCAGTTATGTGCCACATGTTTACACTGGGTAACATGGCTGTATCAAAGGCGTTTTGACTCATTCTATTCTGATACCACCTGTCCATTGGTCCACTGGTCTCAAAATCACGATGGTTGTATTTCTGGCGTATGCTGGAAAAATCGACATTAGCTCGAAAGCGGATGGCTTTATTTATTCTTAACTGTGGATCGAAAGTCATCCGTTGATCCTGGGCAGAACCATCCGAATCAGCGTAAGCAAAACCACCCCTGACAATCCTGATCGCCATACCCTGAGATGACGTCCCCATGGGATTAGCTATGGAACCGTTGTAACCCCTGTAAAAGTTCGGCCCCGCGAATCCTATTGGTCCCGTGGCAGTGGCTATCTGCGTACCAACGGTAGGATTGTCCTGCAAGCGCATGTCGCCAAAAAGGTCCTGGTAACCATTGGCTCGACCGAAGTACCGGTACCGCCATTCGAACTGCCCCCTCATGGAGAAATCCCAAGCAAATGCGGGAGCGACGCAGACAATCAGCGGCAGCGTCGCTAGAATCCCTAGCCACAATTTCCTCATATTTCCTCCCTATTGAAACCCCAATGTAAAATTGTCCTGCAGCAGATAAAAACCCCTTAAACCCCTCGAGCCGACTTGCTGAACCAACATCCTGATTTCCTGATGGAATACCCATGCATTCAGGAATTAGACGGTTGCAGTTTCCGCAAAATGTATTTTAACTAATATGTGGACAGGACAATTTAGCGACTCTATTAAATCAGGAAAGATTGCCATATGTCAATTAAAAAAAGAAAATAAAGATATTTATATAACCATAAATAGGGAGGCCGCTTACCTAAGATGAATTAAGTGGTTAGACCTACAGAGGAACTGAAATGCCGCCGTCTCGACGCACCTTCCAGTAATGAAGGGACATCAAAAAACCCATGATAGCAGGTAGAAGCAACACATGCCAGGCATACAACCTGACCAGACCAAGGTCGCTTACCTCCGGTGGCCCAAATAGAACCAGAGAAAATTCTTTTCCAAAGAAGGGTATCCTGTCAGTCAGATTTCTAGCGATGGTCCAGGCCCAAAGGGCTCGTTCGTCCCAAACAAGAAGGTAGCCGGTAAAATCTTCCAAAAATACCAAAACCAGAAGGATCACGCCGACCACCCAGTTCAACTGCCTCGGCGCAAGATATGAACCTGTAATAAAAACCCGAAGCATATGCAAAAGCAGCAGGATTACCAGCGATTGTCCTGCCCAATAATGAATATTGCGGAAAATAAAGCCGTAGGGAGCGAAATACATTACCCTTTGAACTGCAGGATAAGCGCCAGAAATTGAAGGGTAATAATAGAGCATGAGTAACACTCCGGTTAGTATTTCCACGCAAAACATTGCTGTCGCAAGTCCACCAAGACAAAACGTAAAACTGATCCGAGCAGACGTTTCTGGTACGTAGCGAGGATGGAGGTGTTCGAAAAACGATGCCAGAGAATCCCTCTTCATTTTGAAACCCTGTGGGAATTTTTGGCAGGTGAACCAAAAAGGAACAATATCATTGCTTGGCTGGCGCCTCGGATATTCGTAAACTTTCATCCGAAGTCTGCGTTAAATACAAGCGTATCAGAGGTTTGGACGCTGGTCCCTTTAAAACATTACCATGAATATCAAACTCACTTCCGTGACATGGGCACTCGAATATTCCTTTGGAACCATTCCATTTGAACCTGCAGCCAAGGTGAGTGCATCTGTCATCCAGAGCAATTGAGTTTGCCAGAGTATCTCCCTTAACGATCCAGACATCAGCTCGGGGGACAAAATACGGTTCCCCATGAGCAGTTGACTTGAACAATTCTGTTGGAATAGTTCGGTCTGCTTTTTGTCGTACGCCCGAAAAAACAAATCTACCGATTCCCCATGATGAAAAAATCCCAACTAAACTGGTTATCAAGACCATGAAAAATTTCAAAAAGGATCGCCTGGAGTTTTGTCGAATTGTCGCAGGTGGCATAGGGATTGGATATTGCATCAGGAGCAGGCAAAAAGGTGCGGCGCGTCTCGGTCGCGCGCCGCTAATATAAAGTTTCGCTAATCTCGGCTTTTAGCAGCCGGTGGTCGGTGGTTTGGGTTTGACAGCTGACTTCAAGGCAGCTTCGGCTTCGGCCTTTGTCTTGAAAGGCCCCTTGACGACGCTCTTTACGTCCGCTGGTTTTTTGTCAGTTACGGTCATTTTTGCCCCTTGCTTTACGACAAAAAATTCTTCGGCCAACGCAGACGTAGCGAAAACGAAAGCAGATAACGACAACACAACCAGCATGACTCTTAAAGCATTCTTCATCAATCAAACCTCCTCACGATTTTTAATGGGCTATTACTAGCACGAAACAATTTGTTAACCAAAATCATTTATCATATGGGGCCCATTTTTCACCTAACCAGGCCAAAACGAACGCCCCAAGGGCCGCAACCGTTATTATTATGGCCATGGTTTCCATCGAAGTCCCGAAATACTGCCATAATGTAATTCGACCCAAGTCCGAACTTTTGTAAAAACTGCCCCAAACCGGCATACCGAATGCAAAAATGTCTACCCCTACGATCATTCCCAGCAAAAATACGATGCTGTCGATTTTTCCTGAAGCCACGCCTACAATTGCTGTGCCCGGGCAGTATCCACCTACAACAAAACCTAAACCAAAAAGAACGCCACCGACAATTTGAGGCCACAGATAGGTCTTCAGCAGCGAATAATCCAGAAGCATCGAATAATCGAAGAGCCCCACCCTGTTAAGGATGACCAATCCTAACATTGCGGTCACGAGGGCCGAAAACATTACCCTCATTACCCGCATGTCACGAAAGTAGAATATAGATGTGAGGTTTCGAGAATCTCCAAAGCCAGCCCGCTCAAGGACAAACCCGAAAAGCACTCCTATGCCAACTGCGATGAAAAGGCTTGTGTGAAAACCTATTACTTCGTTCAGGTAAAGAGGACCAGTCATTGCCATTCCTTTCTCACAAAATAAGCAGCAACAAACGCGGTTGCGAAGACAGTCATCATAAAAATCCAGCTACCTAGAACCATTGTCGCTCCACCGCTGAGCGCCTGTCCGCTAGTACAACCCATGGCAAAACGGGTACCTATTCCACCGACAATGCCACCCAAAAAGGCCAATACCAGACGACTCGTCACCGGAAACGTTGCGCCTTTCCCGACAGTTATCTTAAATCGCTTGGCCGTAATGACACCGATCAGCCCTCCGAAAAAAACGCCTATCACTTCGAAAACAATCCAGTCAACTAGCGGGTAACTAGCTCCTGGCTTATAAAAACTCTTGAAATATTGATTGTGCTCAATAGCCTGGGGCATGACGGTATGCGGTAGCACTGCGGCAGTCCTGGCTATTGCCCCTGAAGCCCCCAAGCCTGTACCCATGATGTAAAAAGTTAAAAGTAATACCAACCCCAACGCGATACCCGCTAAAAAGGGGTTCCAGTAACCTTTGGCGTAATCTGGAACGCTCATTGTCTCTCCTCCTCAATAATAGGGCCATGTGTGCCGATAAATGGGAATTTCATTTCTGTCCCACGTCGGTGATTTTTAACATTGTTTCTTTTTTTAATTCTTGTGGAACTCCAAGACCCGCACTTCCGGTTTTTACAGATGTTATGTCATTCCACAGCACTGGCGCCGGGTCATTAACATGCAATTCCCTAGGACACTGCCTGAGTAATTCCCCGGTTACCTTGAATATTCCAGCGACCAGCACTGAGATGAAAGTCAGAACTATCGCTACAAGAAGAGCGGAGGTGATAAGCCTGCCCCGTTTTAGATGATTGTTGGCGCGAATTTCTTCCTCTGTCACCTCGGGTAGTTCAGGTTTAGCCTCTTCTTCCGGTGCAATCTCATTTTCGATTGGTTTTTCTGGAGCATCAGATTTTGATTCCATAAATGTTTCCTAATCATAAAGATTTCTAATGGATCCTGAAATAGTAACTTCTTTGGACCCTGTGAAATTAATCCACCTATATGATTTGAGGTGGAGTCCCTGAGAAAATTATTAACGCCCGTAAACTCATACCTCCCATCAGTACAAGGAGGTCAGCCCCTACAACAAGAGATTTCGGCATCTTCCCATATTCAAGAAATTCGAAAATACTCAGAATGAACGGTACAACGAGTCCTAATATGACTACTAAACCCCAAAAATACGGGCTTAAAACTCCTGATATGAGCATATTCGCCGAAAGAGCAGCTTCCGTAGATCTGGTCAAGGACATAAAGACGAGTAACATTAGTACCAGAGCTTCCACCGAGAGAAATATAACGTGGCCTAATGCGAAATTAGACAATGTCTTGATAGTCTTTACATCTATTATGGCTGCAACTATCATCGCTGCGGCCAAGCCTGTGGAGATAGCAGAAGCCAAAAACAACACAGGCATCAAGGGAGTGTTCCAGAAAGGTACACCGTTAACAACAGCGATCAGTACCCCAGTGTAGGTAGCAGTGGCGACAGCAAAAAAGCTCCCAACAATTTCTATGGCGATTACGTATTTTCGCGCAAACTTCCCTATAAAAGTTATTTCGTTAAGCGCTGCTGCATAGAGGAGGGAAATCGGAATGAAAATGGATAAAACCAAAACGCCCCATGCAATCATGCTACGCAAATTGCCTACCATATATAGTTGACGCCACGGCTGCCAAAAACCGGCTTCAAGATCGAAAACAAGACACAATGTTCCTATAACCACTAATGGCCCAGCTACAAGCGATCCAGCTCTAGCCAAGGCCTTGGACCAATCCGGCGCAAGTAGATCGCAGGCCACCGCTGCGATGAAGGCTCCAGCGCCTGCCCCGGCCAGGAAAAGATACGTTATTATCAGCCAACCCCAAGCGCTTTCCAGCATGATTAGCTCCTCTTGTAAAAAATTTTGGGGACAGTTCCCAAATCAGGTCTCAAAGGCTGTGCTCCTGATTGAGCAATGAATTTCGATATTGCGCTGTTCGGATCATCGAGATCTCCAAAAATGCGAACCTGGGTAGGGCAGGTGGAAACGCAGGCTGGGATCCCACCGTCACGAACAAGCTCAATGCACAGACGGCACTTTTCTACTATGCCCTTATGGTGATCAATTATGCGCATTTTGTAGGGACACGCCTCGACACAATATTTACATCCAACACAGGTTTTGGGATTGACCAGCACAACCCCTTCTTTTGATGTGTAAGTCGCACCGGTTGGGCATACCCTCTGACAGGGAGCGTTTTCGCAATGGTTGCACTGTAACGGGATAAATTCCTTGTCGTAAGAAGGATAGCGACCTCGATCCTTACTCTTGATCCAGTTAAAAGCCTCTTTAGGTGGAAGTTCATTTTGATTCTGGCATGCCACTCGACATGAGTGACATCCAACGCATTTTGTACTATCAATGGCTATTCCGTAACGTGGCATGGTCGGTTCCTTGAATTTTTTGACATGGCTAAAGTTCGTTAACGCGATGCCAGTCTATATTCGTGGTCTAAGTCAAAATGTTGAAAATTTCGTCTCAATAAACTGATTATGAAGGAGTTTTCTCGACCCTTACTATTATTTCATTTGACATGCAATGACCAAGTACGGGGTCAAAGTATGTAGGAAGAAAATCATTGTACGATATTCCAAAACCAAAAGCTGTGTGAAGATTCTTGGAATAAACCCCGTACGAACTTGGTAGAAAAACACAATCTTTGTGAATCCCTTCAGTCAACAGCGCTCGGGCCCTACCTTTGCCGACAGCATTGCTGATAGTCATGCAATCCCCGTCTTTTATGCCAAGAGCCTTTGCTCTCTCAGGATGGATCCACACTTTGGTCATGTCATTCAACACCGAGATCTCTTTTAGATATTCCTGATTGATAGTTTTGGCGTGAGTGTGATGGGCCTGTTTGCCGTGTATAAGACGGAACGAGTGAATGTCAGCCTGGTCCGGAACTACCAGAGGCTCTTCCCATTCAGGGATCGCCGGCAAATTCAGATCCTGGAGAGTAGATGAAACAAATTCAAATTTCCCGCTTGGTGTCTTGAAATGTGGGGGCCCAGGCTGCCATTTTCCACCGAGATCTATAACCCCTTCTTTCTTCAGACGCTCGAGGCTTACTCCAAATGGGACCAGCGCTGCCCGGTTATATTCCTCCAGTGTGAAATTGAAATAATCTCCGATGCCTAGGCTTTTGGCCAATTCAACAAGAATGACGACCATGGGCTTGGTATCATAGAGGGGTTCTATGGCAGCCTGTCTGATCGCTACCTGCTTGGAATCGAAAGAATGGTTGGTATGAACAACATCGTCTCGCTCCAGGTAATATGATTCGGGTAATATGTAATGAGCCAGGGACGCTGTTTCCGAAATAACGTAATCGAAGCTTACGAGAAGATCGAGTTTCCTGTATCCCTCTATGACACGGGCAGGATTGGGACATGTCCGCAATGGATTGTTGTGGTATACAAACCCGGCCCTCAATTTCCCCTCGAGCGCCAACTCTGGAATCGCATGAGCAATACCTAGACCGACGGGTGTTATTGGATAACGGTCGCTCGCTCCACTACCGTCGACCATCGAGTCGCCAACTTCCGGAGTCTTGGGAAACTTCTGAGGATCAAGCTTGCCGAGTTTCACTTCTGGATGAAAGAACATCCCGCCGCGCTGATTGAAATTCCCTAGCAAACCGTTTACACAGGCGACGGCCCTGACAAGCTGTAGACTGTTCTTGTACTGGGTACCCAAGGCTCCATGATATCCGCGATGGATAAATGCATGGGGAGCTGCTTCAGCGAGGTCATGCGCCAGTTTTGTAATGACTTCCCTAGGTATGCTGGTCTTTTCTTCAGCCCATTGTGGGGTATATGGCTTAACTTTTTGCGACAGCTCGTCAAACCCTTGTGAGTATTTTTCGACGAAATCTTTCTGATAGAGGTTTTCTGTTATCAATGTGTTAGCGAGGGCCAGCATCAACGCCAGATCGGTTCCCGGTCTAATTTGCACGTAGTGGTGGGCAAAAGAGGCCAACTCACTGAAGCGGGGATCTACCACGACGAACTTGGCCCCTCGATCTTTAGCTTTGGACAAGTCACTCAGTGACCTGAGCCGCAAACCCGCTGCTATATTACGACCGAGAAATACAGCAAATCTTGTATGCTCCAAATCATGCTCAGGCTTGGCAGAGCCTATAGTTAACCACCAGCCGATATTCCTTGGTAAAAAACATGTGGTAGCATGAGAGAAAACGTTTGGGGAACCCAGCGCGTTCATGAAACGGGAACAGAGTCCTGCGTTACCCTCCGGGAACTGCAACCAAAATAAGGATTCGGGCCCGTGTTTTTTCTTTATCTCCTGAACGCGTTGGCCAATTTCTCTGTATGCCTGCTCCCACGAAATAGGTTCAAATTTGTTAGGGCCGGTTCGTTTAAGAGGAGATTTGATTCGATCCTTATTGTAGACTTCATGTAAAAGAGCATGGCCTTTAGAGCAAATCCGACCGAGATTGTTGCCCGCTATTGGTATCCCCTCGGCTTTCCATATCTGTTTGCCACGCGTATAGACCTTGATTGCGCACCAGTTTCCGCATCCATCACATAACGTTGGTGTCACTTTCACTTCTTGTGAGGGTTCTTCAGTCGTAGCCCAGGATTCAACGTTAAGATAATTTGAAGCTACGAGTGAAGCGCCTCCGATGGCCGATCCGATGATGAATTTTCTTCGGGTGATCCCGGTTCTCTTCATGCGACCTCCGCTCATGTAAACATTTGCAAGCATCAATATATATAGATATGAATATATCGTCAATGCTTTTCAGCGAGTACTAATTTGAACCGGATTGTATTGACTACAGCGCCTTGAAATGGTCCCAACCACCCGGTATAACAGGTAATATTTCTCCAGACGTCCTGATGAGATTTATTCCGGGGGTCGATTCCAGTCTGCCAATTTCTGTTAATTGACATCCGTCTACCAATGCTTTTCGGGAAATTTCGCGATATTTGTCGGGATTGACAGCGGCCAACAAAACGTAGTCTTCTCCGCCATTAACTAACCAATCGATAGGATCGACAGAAAGATACATTGCCAATTGTTTAAGGGCATAAGAAATAGGTAATTTTTCCTCAAAAATCGTTGCGCCGAGACCTGATTGTTTACATAAATGGTTTAGGTCGGAGCTTAAGCCATCCGAAATATCGATGGCAGCGCTGCAATATCCCGATTTTGCCAACATCTGACCTTCCCGTAAATGAGGCATGGGACTAATATGAGATGCAATGAGGGGGGCGGCTATTGCTTTGGGAACTTTCAATGATTTGCGCAGAATTTCGAGACCGGCGGCCGAATCGCCGAGGAATCCGGTAACAGCTATGATGTCATCTGCCTTGGCAGAGCCCCTGAAAAGGGTTTCTCCGGTTCTTGACAAACCGGTTACAGCCACGTTTATGACAAGGTCTGTCAAAGAGCGCGTTGTATCACCGCCCAAAATGCTGACTTCGAATTTGTCGGCGAGACTAGCCATCCCTTTGTAAAAGTTTTCCAACCAGCTGATTTCCAGGCGTTCGGGTACAGCTATACTTACGAATGCTTCTTTAGGAATCCCGCCACATGCGGCGATGTCTGAGAGATTTACTGCCAGGGCCTTGGCTCCTAAGGTTTCTGGTGTTTGCCAATCCAGAAGGAAATGAACGCGTTCGACCAGCAAGTCCGTGGTAACAAGGAGGTTCAATTCATGAGAAACACTTATTACTGCGCAGTCATCTCCGATCCCGCGAACAACGTTGGAACCGTGAATCCTGCACAGAGATTCAATTCTGTCTATAAAACCAAATTCTCCGATATCCTTTAATTTCATTCAGAAGAATTTCCCCGCTGTGAAAAATCAAACTTCAGGACTTAACTCTTGTCGCCTTGGCTTGTCTAACCTTACGGGTTAAAGATTCGGTAGCGACCACAGGGTCTTCGTCGCAGACTATTGCGCTTACAACCGCAACGCAATCCAACCCCGCGATCACTGCGTCAAAAACGTTGTCGAGTCCAAGCCCCCCAATTCCGACTAAAGTTTTGCTTGTGTTTGACCTTGCCCAGGCTACTCCCTCGAGTCCCCATGGTGTTGATATGTCCTTCTTGGTGGAAGTGAAAAATACAGGGCTTATTGCAAAATAGTCTACAAGTGAAGCGGTTTCATCATTAATTTGATTTAGTTCGTTGACGGACCATCCTATAATTTTGTCTGGCCCCAATATCTTACGGGCAATTTTCAGCGGCATGTCAGACTGGCCAAGATGGACACCTTCCGCATCAAGGGCGAGCGCAACGTCTATGCGATCATTGATAATTAATGGCACACGGTGTTCCGACAGCAGTTTCATGATTTCGAGGCCCTTATGAAAGAAATCCTTGGACGCCAAATGCTTTTCCCTAAGTTGAACGACAGAAATTCCTCCCCTGATTGCGGCTTCGATGATTTCAATGTCGGATTTTCCATGCGACAGAAAAGAATCGGTAACAAGATAAACGTCCCAAGATTTTACATCGATCATGCGATATCAATCCTCACGAGTTCCTCTAGCTCTTCGGAAGAAATTTTGTCTAACTCATCCAGAACTCTTACCCAGAATGAACCTGGACCACGAGATTCCACCGAAGCTTTCTCCGCAACCACCTTGAAATAAGCCAAAGCTCCCGCAGTGGCTAAAAGGGGGTCCTCCTCAACCGCCAAAAAAGCTCCAATAATTACGCTGGCAGCGCAACCTGTCCCTGTGACACGAGCCATCATTGGAGAGCCTCCTTTAATGATCAATGATCTATTTCCGTCGGTCACAAAATCTATTGCTCCAGTGACAGCAACGACATTCCCCAGAGAGTTGGCAAGAGAAACCGAGGATTCCATGGCGTCCTGAGTTGAATTGATTGAGTCGACCCCTCGGGTTTTTGATCCGATCCTGCAAATAGACAGTATTTCCGAAGCGTTTCCCCTAATAACCGTCGGGGTCATAAACCTTGCAATATTAGATGCCGTTTCGGTCCTTAACTTAGTTGCGCCCGAGCCTACCGGGTCAAGGACAAAAGGTTTACTCATTTCCCGGGCGCATCGAGCCGCCTCTTCCATGGACTTTATCCAGGAACCGGACAATGTGCCAATATTGATAACGAGGGAATTCGAAATCTTCGATATATCTCCAATTTCTTCAAAAGCATGGGCCATGATAGGGGCTGCGCCCATGGCCAGAAGAACATTGGCCGTCGAATTCATGACTACAAAATTTGTTATACTATGCACTATCGGACGAATTTCGCGAACTCTGGCTAGTTGCTGGCCAGTTTTTTGAGATGGAGTTATTGAAATTTGGCGCCTCATCCTGATTTGGTCCGACAGTTCAAAACGGAAAGTTCTACGCTTGCTTTAATTTTCCTGGTTGCGCTGGTTAGAGTTCCTCTTCCTGAACAATTTGAGCCGTTTTTGATAATATGACCAAAGTGGTCGGTAAGTTCCAGGCACCGATCCACGTTCTTGGAATCCCTGTATAATTTGAGCTGCGCGCTCTGTCCTCTCAACATAAGACATTTTTGCCCTATTCTGCTGATATTCCCTAATTTCGGGAAACATGACCATTGGAATGCAGCCAGTGGAGCATCTTTCAAAAGCGCTGGAGATTCTTTTATAAATTACCCCGAAAGGTTCGTCCTTTACATTTCCAAAAGTTACTTCGCTCACTTCGCAAGGCTGAACATCTCCTGCCGAAGTTATGAAGAGATATTCGAAACGACATTGGCATCCAAGAGCCTGATCCTTCTCCAGCCAGGTGGATAGACCACTTATGGGCGGGTGATCAGCATAATTTGAGTCCGCATAAAGCTTCTTTTGAAGGTTTGACAAAACCGGACTGTGGGCTAACACCCCATGACAGGCTTCGCGTCCGGATGGCTTTTTTTCCATGACCCGAATTTCGGCTACTCCAAGCTGTTTGGCAAGGTCGTAATATCTAATGAAGTTTTCAGGTTCTAAAAGATCGTCAGGGGGAACCAGAGAGAGGCAAGTATAAACGCCAGCCTTCCTGAAGGCGCTGACTGCGTTGCAAGCATATTCAAAAGCCTTGGATGATCCACGAAAACCGTTGTGAATATCGGGATTGAAATGATCCAGACTAACCCATACCCCAAACAGCCCGCTGTCCTTGAGTTCAGCCGCTCTGTCTTCATTAACCCCATAACCCGTTGTGAACATCCACAGGCATGTGTCGCTATTAACATGTTTAACGAGCCTGAGGAAACGATCATATCTGTACATTGGCTCACCGCCATGAAGAATTATCATGGGTACACCAGTGGCTTCCACATCTGAAATTGTCTGCTTGATCAAATCCTCGGGTAAATCTGTTTTGGTAACTCGACGGGCGTTTGTCGAGCAGAATGGGCACGAATAAGGGCAACAGTTGGTAGTAGACATTGAAACAATGCCGGTCGGCGTTTCTGCCATATCCAGGTTGTTAATATAATTTCTTATCCGCTTGTTAAAAGCTGGTGATGGAAAAGGTGGAAATGCGCTATCAAGAACCACCTGGTCACCAAATCTGACCATTCTGCGATATCGTAAAATAGTATGTTCCAGGAAAGAAAGTTTTGCAAAATTGAAAATAGAATCGTTCCAATTTAAACCTTTCTGGCGTCTCAAATCTATGCCTTCGGGTTCAGCAAGAA
>JBMFSZ010000050.1:0-13012 GCA_049967315.1 Desulfomonilaceae bacterium | reverse complement strand
GCAGTCGATGAGTATGGAGGAGTCGCTGGTCTGGTTACTTTGGAGGACTTGATTGAGACCCTATTGGGAGATGAAATCGTCGATGAGACGGATAGAGTTGTGGATTTGCAGGAGCGTGCCAGGCAGCAGGCCCGTCAGCTTGCCAAGCCGCCAGATTACAAGGGTGGTGGGGGGAAATAGTTTTCCTTTACTGAACGAAGCTAAAAACAGTTTAAAATCCGATTAGATGCGGGCTTCTGCAATGAACCAATACGTCAATTTTAAGAATTCTGTGTTTATTTTGGCGTGACAAATGCAAAAGAGACTTGCGATTGTGCCTTGGCTGTGAGATGCTAAATGCGGGAGTTCCCACAAAAAAACCGAAAATGAGGAGGGAAAAAATGATACCGAAGAAGATCTTGTTCTGTACGGACTTTTCGGAAAACTCTCTTCCGGCTAGAAGCTATGCGGTGGACTTTGCTAAGGCTTTCAATGCGAGCCTTTCCATACTTCATGTGGTCAATTCGTCTCGACTTGGTTATCCGGCATTCGAGGCAGGGGTTCCATTTGATCTTCAGTCTGTGCTTCTAAATATTGAGGATTCTGTAAAGGCTGCTTTCAATGATTTCGTGTCGGAATTTAAGGACCAGGTGCCGGAAATAACCACTACCTCGAGAGTAGGTGTTCCCGCCGTTGAGATCGTGAGATTCGCAGAAGAAAACTCAATAGACCTGATTATAATGGGAACACATGGATGGACGGGGTTTCGCCACCTGATTCTCGGTAGCACGGCCGAAAACGTAGTTAGGACCACCAAATGCCCCGTTCTAACCGTTAAATCCACTAAAGCCCCGAGTTAAGCAGATTTCTCGTTTTTTTGCGCCTCGGAAGTTGACTCCATATTTAAATAAAATATAATAAGAAAGTTTAGACTTATTAATGGAGCCAACCTGCTATGAAATTCTGGCGGCTACCACTAGATTCTGAGGCGCACTCGATCCCCCATGGAACGGTGCATATCATCGAGAATAGATGCAAAGGATGCGGTTTTTGCATCGAGTTTTGTCCCAACGGATGCCTTAAACAGAGTAAACGTTTCAACACAAAGGGATATCACCCCCCCGAGGTGGTTTCTCAGGCCGAGGATTGTGTTGAATGCGGACTTTGTAGCCTCATATGTCCTGAGTTCGCTATCTTTACCGAACTCAAAGAAGCCAAAGAGATCACCGAAAACGATATCCTGAAGGTCACAACCAGATATTCCCGAAAAGACAAGCGTTACGTGAAAGATTAGTTCAGTAACAATCGTTCTGAACTAAGGACCTCTATGGTTTTTGAAACGCCGATGAGACGGACGTTCATTAACAAGTAACTTTTTGCGTGACCCTTCTCGATTATTTGAGGAGGGCTTCTACCGTAAGGATAATTCAAAATGGGCAAAGAGCTTTTAAGCGGCGAGCATTTTATACATGGCGACGCTGCCTGCGCAGAAGGTGGCATAGCCGCTGGATGCCGTTTTTTCGCCGGATATCCGATTACACCTGCAACTGAAATAGCTGAACGTATGGCGCGACGATTGCCGGAGGTCGGTGGTATTTACATCCAAATGGAGGATGAGATTGGTTCCATGGCTGCTATTCTGGGAGCATCATGGGGTGGAGTGAAGGCCATGACATCAACCTCAGGACCTGGCTTCTCTTTGATGATGGAAAATATTGGTCTTGGGATGATGACGGAGACCCCTTGCGTGGTTGTCAACATACAAAGAGGGGGGCCATCCACCGGTTTGCCTACTCTTGTTGGACAGGCTGATGTCATGCAGGCCCGTTGGGGCGCTCACGGAGACTACGGCTGCATAGCGCTTGCTCCGTCTTCTCCTCAAGAGTGTTTCGATCTCACGGTTCAGGCTTTCAATCTCTCGGAAATATATCGTTTACCGGTATTTGTACTGGGTGATGAAGTTGTTGGTCATATGACCGAAAAGGTTGTGATTCCAAAAAAAGAAGATCTGGTGGTGGTGGATCGTCCTTTCCCGAACGTCCCGAAAGAAAATTATCTCCCCTTCGATTCCAGTTCCTGTATGCCGGCTCCAATGGCGGTCGCTGGTCAGGGTTATCATGCTCACGTTACAGGTCTTACTCACGACGAACGGGGCTACCCAGTAATAACCGATGTGGTGCAGGAAAGAAATGTGCGACATATAGTGGACAAGATAAGAAAAAACGCCGAGCATATTATTCGAATTGAGACAGTTGGGATGGAGGACGCAGATGTCGTAGTAGTCGCCTACGGCTGTACTTCCAGGGTAGCGAGGCAAGCTGTGGAAGATCTTAGGGAGCGTGGACAAAAGGTCGGTTTGTTGCGGCTGATCACTATATGGCCTTTTCCTTCGGGCCTTATTCGATCTATAGCCCATAGAGTGAAGGCCTTCGTAGTGCCTGAGATCAATTATGGCCAGGTCGCCTATGAAGTCGATAGAACATCTGGTGGAGCCTGCGAAATTTTACTGCTAGCCTTGATGGGTGGATCTATCCATACTCCATCTGAAATCAGGGAAGCTGTCGAGGAATTTCTTTGATCATTATGAATTCATGGAGCTTGCGCCTGTAAGCGAGAATATTGCTATTCAGACTAGGAACCACAATGAGAGTGCGTTGTAGACAGATTAAACCATTTGACCGAGAAGCTGCAGATGATCTGATACAAAAGGATCATGGCCTTCATCCTGACGACAAGTACCTTAAGCCGGGCAGAATTCCTCACATATGGTGCCCTGGATGCGGTTTAGGCGTTGTGCTAACGACATTCATTGAAGCAATACGCAGAAAGGGTCTCTCGATAGACAAATGCGCAGTGGTCTCCGGAATCGGCTGTACGGGTCGTGTTGCAGGGTATCTGGATATGGACACATATCACACTACACACGGTCGTGCCATTCCGTTCGCGACCGGATTGTCTCTAGCCAAGCCTGACACTTGTGTGACCGTGTTCTCCGGAGATGGGGATCTCTTCGCCATTGGAGGAAACCATCTTATTCATGCTGCTAGACGAAATATTAATCTTAAGGTTATTTGTGTAAACAATTTCAATTTTGGGATGACAGGTGGGCAGGTAGCTCCTACCACACCTCCTGACGCGAGGACATCGACTACGCCCACTGGAAATGCCGAACCGTCCTTCAATTTACCATCTTTGGCCCATGCCGCAGGCGCCGTGTATGTTGCTAGATGGACAACTTTTCATCCCAGGCAGCTAGTCCATTCAATTTCTCAGACACTGGACAAGAAGGGATTCACTTTCATCGAAGCCATTGCGCCTTGTCCCACGGGCTTCGGTAGGCCCAACAAACTGGGCTCAGGACTTGATGAGATGAGATTTTACAGGGAAAATTCCGAGATCAGGAATGGAATTGATCCCAGTCAGGCAGAAATAAAACTGAGATCCAAGATTATTGTGGGAACTTTCGTGGATGTCGACAGGCCAGACTTCCTGCAGAACTATATTACCAATGTGGTTTCAAAGGTCACTGGCAAAGGTGACAAGCAGAGCAAGGGGAGAGCCGCCTGATGATTAAGCAGGAAATAAGAATGGCGGGATTTGGCGGCCAGGGCATAATATTGTCAGGGCACATTCTCGGTAAGGCCGCTGCTCTTCATGAAAAGAAGAAAGCTGTATTTACCCAGAGCTACGGTCCTGAGGCGCGCGGCGGATCCTGTAGCGCTGATGTAATTATTTCCGAGGAAACTATTCACTATCCCAAAGTTGAACAACCCGATGTGCTGGTGCTAATGAGCCAGGGAGCATGGGGCACTTACGGCAGTGTCATCCAGAGAGGTGGTATCCTGATCCTTGATGAGGACTTAGTAAAGATTGATGAAGATCCATCGGGACTCACAGTTTATAGGGTGCCTGCTACCAGAATAGCGGAGAGTATGGGACGCCGAATAGTAGCTAACATAGTTATGTTGGGCGCTGTAACCGCGTTGGGTAACGTCATTAGTTACGATTCCATGAAAAAAGCCGTATTGGATTCAATTCCACGTGGCACCGAAGATTTCAATTTGAGCGCTTTTGATCAGGGCTTCGAATACGGCCAATCGTTATTGAGCCAAAAATCAAATTGAATCTTTATGTTTTATTAGCGCAAGGAGACATCTGAATTGAAACAAGCGCTGGATGATTTGCAAGCAAGCCGAACGCCTAATGATTTGCGTATAGGAGTATATGTTTGCCACTGCGGCAAGAACATCGGCGGAACTGTAAAATGTGAAGAAGTGGCCGAGTTTGCAGCGACCCTTCCGAATGTGGTTCTGGCTAAGGATTCTCTCTATACTTGCTCCGAACCTGGACAGGAACAGATTAAAACCGATATCCGCGAGCAGAAGCTCAATAGAGTTGTGGTAGCCTCTTGTACCCCTAGGTTACATGAAGCGACGTTCAGGTCGGCGTGTGAGAGCGCAGGGCTAAATCCGTATTTACTGGAAATGGCCAATATACGTGAACATTGTTCTTGGGTACATCTTCACGACAAAGAAGGCGCCACCGAGAAGGCGAAAGATCTGGTCGCAATGGCAGTGGCAAGAGCCACAAGATTGCAGCCCCAGTTTGAGTTGACCGTCCCTGTAAAACGCTCCGCAATGGTCATTGGAGGTGGGGTAGCCGGCATACAGGCAGCGTTAGACATGGCAGACGCCGGTTACAAGGTCTATTTGGTTGAAAGAAGCGGTAGCATAGGGGGACGTATGGCTCAAATAGACAAGACGTTTCCTACGATGGACTGCTCGATCTGTATTTTGGCTCCAAAAATGAGTGAAGTCGGACGCCATCCGAACATTGAACTTATGACCCTTTCAGAAGTTAAGGAGGTTGATGGCCATATTGGAAATTTTAGGGTCAAGGTACTTAAAAAGGCCAGATATGTTACAGACGGTTGCACAGCATGCGGAGATTGCATTCAGGCCTGTCCGCAATTGGCTCCTGACGAATTCAACGCTGGCCTATCCATTAGACACGCAATATACATACCTTTCGCCCAGGCAGTCCCCTCCAGGTACGTCGTTGACATGAACTTGTGCCTCAATAACCAGGGAATCGTAGCCTGTGACCGATGTTTTCAGGCCTGCGCCAGGAAGTGCATAGATTTTGCCGACCAGGATCAGTTGCTGGAACTAGAAGTGGGAACTATTGTTGTGGCCACAGGCGTGGATGTTTATGATCCTACTGCCCTAACCGAGCTCGGGTATGGGCGTTTCCCCAATGTAATTACCACGTTGGAATTCGAGCGCTTGATCAATGCAGGTGGTCCGTCCTCGGGCGAGTTAATCCGGCCCTCCGACCGTAGGCGGCCGGAAAGAGTTGCGTTTCTTCAATGTATTGGATCCAGGAGCAAGCGTAGCAATCCTTATTGCAGCAATGTGTGTTGCATGAATACCATCAAGGACGCTTTGCTCATCAAGGAACATTGGCCTGATACGGAGATATTTGTTTTCTATATTGACATAAGGGCCTTTGGAAAAGGGTTCGAAGATTTGTTCCAGAGGGCGAGAAGGGAAGGGGTCACATTTGTTCGAGGTATACCAGGAGAGATAATTGAAGATATTAATTCTGGAAACCTTACACTCCTTGGGGAAAATACGCTACTTGGATCGTCATATCGATACAATATGGACATGGTGATTCTCTCCGTAGGGATAAGGCCGAGGAACGACGCTTCAGTGATCCAGCGTTTATTGAATTTGCCCACCGATACGGATGGTTTTTACATGGAGGCGCATCCTAAGCTACGTCCAGTTGATACCACAACGGGTGGAGTTTTTCTTGCGGGGGCTGCTGAGGGACCCAAAGATATTAAAGATTCTGTGACACAGGCTTCTGCTGCGGCATCAAGGGCGAACATCCTGATGAGCAGGGGAGAAGTCAAAATACCGGCTGTGACGGCGGTTATAGACCCTCAGAAATGCGCAGCTTGCGGGTTGTGCGCTAAAGTTTGTCCTTACCATGCGATCGAGGGAAGTAAAGAACTTGGATATTACAGAGTTGTAGAAGCGATGTGCCAAGGTTGTGGCGCATGTGTTCCAGAATGCAAGTTTGGCGCAATTGATCAAGCCCACTTCACAGAAGAGCAGATAGTTAGCCAGATAAATGAGGCCCTTGCCCACGAGCCCGAACGTAAAATTATAGCTTTTGCATGTAACTGGTGTTCGTACGCTGGAGCCGATTTTGCCGGAGTCTCCAGGATACAGTATCCAGATAATGTTCGGATAATCCGGACAATGTGTTCGGCTCGAGTCGCCCCCGAATGGATAGAGCTGGCGTTTCTAAAAGGCGCTGGAGCGGTCCTGGTTTCAGGGTGCCATCCATCGGACTGCCATTACAACAATGCTAACCAAAATACCGCCCGCCGGGTTGAAAAATTCTGGAAGCGAATGGACAAGCTTGGTCTAAACAAGGACAGGCTGCGCCTAGCCTGGGTTTCTGCAGCAGAGGGAACTCAATTCGCAAAAGTAATTAAAGAAATGGAACAAGGGATCAACAAATTGACTCCCCTTCAAATCGAAGAGACCAAACAAAAATTGTGTAAGCGTTCGTTAAAGAAGGGAGAGCCGACATGAGTGTGAAAATTTGGAATTTCTTTCCAAGAGAGGCTTTATATGAATGTTACCAGTGCGCCCGTTGTACTGGCTCGTGCCCTGCTCTCGTGGTGGCCCCGGCCCTTGGGCCTCGTGAAACGATATTAAAATGTTTGAACCTTGGTCATGATGAAGTGGTAGAGGACGAGAAACTCTGGGTGTGTTGCACGTGCAATGTCTGCGAGGACCGGTGTCCGCAAAAAATCCCGATTTCCGATCTCCTGGTCGCCCTACGAAATTCCGCGGCCAGACGGGGCAATATTCCCGATAAACTCGGAATTGCCATTGAGCTTTTGGCCAAAACGGGTAGATCCATGATTGTTCATCAGCTTGACGAAATGAGAGCTCACCATGGTTTAGCTCCTCTATTACCAGTTCCAGTTGATGAAGTTCGTGAAATTTTAAAGAAAACGCGACTTGATGAGGTCGTGGAATTTTAAAATGCGGGTCGTTAAAGTGACCCTCTTGATATCAAGGAAGCCATGAAATACGCTATTTATTTGGGCTGCGCCATTCCTATCAAATACCCAGGTTTTGAAGCCGCAACCCGCAACGTTTGTCAACGTTTAGGGATAGATCTTGTAGATCTGCCCTTCGCTTGCTGTCCCCCACCAACCAGCCTGAAAATGGTTCATTATGATTCCTGGCTGGCGTTGGCGGCTCTGAACCTCTGTATGGCGGAAGAAGTCGGGCTTAATCTGATGACGCTCTGTTCAGGCTGTGTGAATACCTTGAAGGAAGCAAACCATACACTCAAAAAGAGCGACTCGAAAAGGCGAAAAGTAAACCGAATTCTCGAGGAACAGAACCACCATTTTAAAGGTAGTATAGAGGTTACTCATATCCTAGATGTTTTGTACCAGGACAGCGTGATCGAAAAGCTGATCAAAGAAAAAATACGCGATATCCCTCTGAAAGTTGGTTGCCATTATGGCTGCCATTATTTCAGGCCACCCAAAATAATGTACCCTGAAGAACTGTCTGAATCTGAATCATATGTTCCTGTTAAAATGGACCACCTACTATCCATTATAGGGATGGAGCCTGCAGAATATTCGAGGAAGTTTCTGTGCTGCGGATCTCCCTTGGGCGCAAATTCGGATCAGGACGCTGGTTATGCAATAGTCAAAGAAAAGTTGGCGCATATAAGGGAAAGAAAGATAGAAGCCCTGTCTGTCATCTGTCCGTCATGTTTTGAACAGTTTGACATGGGGCAGATCGTCCTCTCCAGGAAATACAAAGACATGGCAAAAGTCCCAACTTTCTATCTGACTCAACTGATTGGGTTGTCTCTAGGAATGACTACCAAAGAAGTGTGCTTGGATGTGCACAGAGTGAAATCAAAGAAATTACTGGAAGGGATCGGGATATCCTGACCAGGTATAGGAAATTCGCATGACTGAGAAGAAAAAACCTCCGCTAACAAAAGAACAGATAGAAGAACTTCGTGAAGATCTCAAACTGGCCGATACTCTGACACGGATAGATAACACCTTGCTTGTACTGTCTGGAAAGGGTGGTGTCGGAAAAAGCACGGTAGCCGTTAATCTCGCTGCGTCGTTGGCTGCTTCCGATAAGGAAGTTGGGCTTCTTGACATTGATATTCATGGTCCAAGTATCCCCACCATGCTGAGGTTGGAAGGAGCAAAAGTTGGGCACGGCCTGGGTGGGGGGCTTGAGCCCATTAAAGTGTCCAAAAATTTCAAGGTGATGTCGATGGAATTCGTAATTCCGGAAAATAAAGATCAGGCCGTGATTTGGAGAGGCCCGATGAAACATCGAATGATCCATGAATTCCTGTCAGAAGTTGATTGGGGTAACCTTGACTTTCTTATCGTGGACGCGCCACCGGGAACCGGTGATGAGCCATTGTCAATTTGTCAGATGGCCCCACCAAAATCTCAGGCCGTCATCGTAACCACCCCGCAAAACGTTGCTATCAAAGATGTGAAAAAATCGATAAATTTCTGTAAAAGCCTCGGAATGCCTGTTTTTGGCATAATCGAGAACATGAGTGGCTTTGTGTGCCCCACATGCGGGTCGACCCACCAGTTATTCAAGACAGGTGGGGGAGAGCGTTTGGCCAGAGAGACTGGATTCCGCTTTCTAGGCAGCATACCAATTGATCCGAGAATCGTTGCAGCTTCAGACGATGGGAAACCGTTTGTAACGGAATATCCTGCCTCCCCGACCTCCAAGGCCTTTGGGCAAATAATTGGTCCTATACTGGCTTTGTCGTCTCCACGTCTAAAGAAGCACTAATCAATGTGGCGCTCTATTCCAGAAGCGCCACAAAATCATCGAAATTTTCAGGTAGTGGGGCATCCGAGATCAACAGCCCCTGTTTGTCAATCTTAGCAAAACGCATTATCCTTTTTCATGCCGAAGACCTATTTCCCTGGCGCAAGAGAGTGAATCCTTACAATGATAATTGAAACAGCGCTCACCAAATACTTAAAATATAACTTTAGCAATAATCTGCGCTTCAATGAATTTGCCGATATTACTCCACCAACTCCGTCTAGTGACACAAATTATCTGATATACATACACGTACCGTTTTGCGAAGAACTTTGCCCCTACTGTTCTTTTAACCGGTACGTTTTTGAAAAGGAGCTGGCAGAAGAATATTTTCGTGCCCTGGACCTTGAAATCCGCATGTATAGAGACCTCGGTTACGATTTTAAGTCTGTGTATGTTGGTGGTGGCACTCCGACAGTTATGCCTCGTACGATAAATACGCTTTTAACGAACCTCAGGAAAATCTTCAGCATAGAAGAGATCTCTCTTGAAACAAATCCAAACCATCTGACGGACGACATAGTTCAAATTCTGATTGACTCAGGTGTTAACCGGTTGTCAGTCGGAGTGCAAAGTTTCGACGACTCAATGCTAATGCAGATGAGCCGTTTCCACAAGTATGGTTCCGGTGGAGAAATCAAGGAAAGGCTTTCCCGAGTGCTAGGCAGATTTGACACTCTAAACGTTGACATGATTTTCAATTTTCCCACTCAGACCCTCGAAATTTTGCGCAATGACCTGGAAACTATTAAAGATCTGAGGACGGATCAGGTGACATTCTATCCGTTGATGGTTTCGGACATGACTAAAGCGGAACTGGCTCGACGGTTCGGAGCCATTAGTTATAAGCAGGAGAAGATATTCTACAATGAAATATATGATTCGTTGAGCAAGCAATATACCACCGGGACAGCATGGTGTTTTTCAAGAAAAAAATCCATGATTGATGAATATGTAGTGGATTATGATGAGTACGTAGGCGCTGGCAGCGGTTCCTTCGGTTATGTAAGCGGTCAGTGCCTGGCCAACACCTTTTCGGTTAGGGATTATATAGCTCTTGTGAAGGCTGGAAAATTTCCTCTAATGGCGCGTAAAGAATTCACCGTTAAAGAGAGGGCCAGATACTACTTCATGATGAGGCTGTTCGGCTGTTCTTTGGATATAGACACTGCGGAAAGGGTTTTCTCAGGTAACTTTCAAAAGACATTGTGGAAAGAAATTTTGTGTTTTCGGCTTTTGAGATCTTTACACAGGAGTGGTAAAATACTTACACTAACCCGCAAGGGACTCTATTTGTGGGTTATAATGATGAGGGAGTTTTTCACGGGGGTCAATAATTTCAGGGAAATTTGCAGAGCGACATCCGGCGCCAAACAGTCGTGTTGAAAGCATTGATCTCCCTGAACTGATCAGGTTGTCAACGGGTCTGGAGATAATTGATGAGAAAACCGACCTATGAAGAATTGGAACGCCGAGTACAAGAATTGGAGCGTTTGACTGGCCAATTGATTGATACCGCGATGGCCCAAGAGAACCATGAATTATTCGATCTGGCAGTAATCTGCAACATTTCACAGGCACTCGCGTCGACAGTCGATCTGGACGAATTGCTAATGATTGTAATCGATGAGGTTAACAAAGCTCTTCTTACTGAAGGAAGCGGGGTACTCCTGTATGACGAAAATCTTGGAGACCTTTACTGGCGACAGGTGAAGGATGCGAGAAAGATTCTGGCTCCTCAAACCGAAATTTTAAGATTTCCAATGGATAGAAGTATTGCCGGTTGGGTTTATCAAAATAACAAATCCGCTATCGTTAACGACACATCAAAGGATTCTCGGTATTATCCAGGCATAACCGAGAAGAGTGGCTTCGAAATTCGGAAAGTTTTACAAGTGCCCCTCAGAACTCCTGAGAAGACCATAGGTGTTTTGATGGCCATGAATAAAATAGGAGGGGATTTTACTGAGCAAGATGAAGCCCTACTAAGTTCCATGGCGTCAAGCGTCGCCCTTGCCGTAGAAAACGCTACCTTTTACAAAAAACTGAAACAATCTCGAGATGCCCTGGAAATGTTGTATCGCTCCAGCATGGCTGTGGCTACCACGATGGATCTGGACCATCTGCTTGAAGTAATAATTAGCGATCTGAGAGAGGCGCTCGACACAGAGGCTGGTGGAGTACTCCTCTATGATGAGCGTCGCGATGATCTCTACTGGCGGGAAATTCAGGATGCTAGGGGCTTGATCGGTCCCGCTGGCGTGGACTTGCGGCTTCCGATAGAGGGGAGCATTAGTGGCGAGGTTTTCAAATCGGGTGAAGCGGCGCTAATAAACGATCCAGGTGTAAATCCACTGTTTTTTAGAGCCTTCGAAGAGAAAACCGGTCTGATAATCAGGAACGAAATCATAGTGCCACTGAACACTAGAGAAAAGACTATAGGTTGCCTGGTTGTAATAAACAAAAGGGAGGGACGATTTTCTGAAGACGATGTTCAACTTTTAACATCATTGGCAGGGGTAGTGGCTTTGTCTGTTGAAAACACTACATTTTTTGAAGAACTGATGAACTCGTATCGTGATTTGGAAAACATGAACCGAGTCAAATCCAAAGTCCTGAACCACCTGTCACATGAGCTTCGAACCCCTTTGGCCATTATTAGGGGAACGCTCATAAATATGGAGAAAAAGCTCCGCGATAACGGTATTACATATTTCGACAATGCATTGGCAAGAATTAACAGGCATCTTCAGAGCCTTAACAGACTTGAGTCGCAGGTAGAAAGTATAGTAATGACGGGCTATTCATGGGAAAAACGGTATATTACAGGCTTCCTACAATCAGCTCTTGACCTTATGGATGTTCAGTCGGAGTGGACACCGGAAATCAAGAACGCTGCGGATGTAATTCATAAATGGCTTGAGAAAACCTTTCCTACAAGACAAGACACTTCAGACCTAATAGACATCGGGGAATTTAGTCTAAAAATGAGGTCTTTAATTCGGGAAAGGGCTGAGGAACAAAATCGGAAGGTTTCACTGAATTTCAACATGGAATCAGGGAAACTGCTAATTCCAACCCATGTTCTTCATGCGATAATGGAGGGGTTGATTCGTAATGCCATTGAAGCAACACCTGATGGAGGTAGAGTGGATGTTACAGGGACTACCAAAGGTGACCGGTACATCCTGAGAGTGAAGGACACCGGGGTAGGAATCCCTGATAAAGACAGGGAGTTGATCTTTGAGGGATTTTATCCGGTACAGGACACAGAAAATTATTCCAGTCGGAGGCCTTATTCTTTTAACGCAGGAGGAAAGGGAATTGATCTGTTAAGAATAAGGATGTTTTCGGAATTATATGGCTTTAGACTTTCTTTTTCCAGCAAACGATGCCCCCGTTTGACGGAGCAAGGAGTGGAATCATCTGATGTCGTCGAGTCCTGCGCCAATTGCAAGAATCAATCAAAATGTCCGGAAGAAGGGGGATCTGAATTCATAGTAGATTTCTCCCTGGCGAACACAAACAACATTGAACACAAGACCGACTGAATCGCATATCCCTTCGCATCTTATCATTCCGGACTTCGTGGTTCCTGGCCGGGCGGACAAAATTCTCGCAGACCTCTTGCCTGGTGAGATCACGAGATCTTCAATATCACGCTTGTTGAAACATGGTTTTGTTACTTGGGAAGGTAGGCAAATAAAGCCCTCTGCCATTCTCAGACCAGGACAAGAAATTCTCATATTACATCTGGAATCAGCATCCGAGCTTTCAAGCCCCCCTGATGAGATTGTGAAAAGACCCGAAATCCTTTTCGAGGACGAGCATGTCATAGTATTGGACAAGCCCGCCGGCCTGGTGATCCACCCCGGAGCTGGGAGAAGTTCGACTACTTTGATGGATATTCTGGTAGATTCAAGGCCAGGCATGATCGGGATAGGCGAACCTGGGCGTTGGGGCATTGTCCATCGGCTGGATAAGGATACATCCGGAGTCATGGTAGTTGCAAAAAGCACGGCAGCGTATAACGAACTGTCAAATCAGTTCAGATTACACTCCGTTGGCAAAATTTATCTGGCGCTGGTTAGGGGAAACCCTGG
>JBMFSZ010000049.1:0-13051 GCA_049967315.1 Desulfomonilaceae bacterium | reverse complement strand
GCAGCATGAACAAGCAGCTTGCACCTAAAGATCGCGTTCAAGTGTCTCAAACCTTCGGACCACTTCTGCATCTTGAACTGGTTCAAATAAGAAAAACATTTTTTGATCAACAAAAAAAGAAGCGAATTGAAGCCATAGCCCTCATCGACCTACAGATCGAAAAAGGCCAGTTTATCTCTATTGTAGGGCCTAGCGGCTGCGGTAAAACTACTTTACTTCGAATTATTTCAGGCCTGGAAGATTCTTACGAGGGTGATGTCCTTCTAGACGGTAAAAAAATCCTCAAACCCATGCAAGAAGTTGGTTTTGTCTTTCAGCAGTATGCTCTGTTCCCTTGGAGAACCATGTGTGAGAACATAGAGATAGGACTCGAGATAGAGGGGATGCAGAAAAAGGAGAGACGAAACCTGGCCCTGAATTACATTCAACTATTTGGTATGAGTGGTTTCGAGGACCGTTATCCTTTCCAGTTATCTGGTGGAATGCAGCAGCGTGTAGCCATAGCTAGAACGTTAATTATGAACCCTAAAGTTGTCCTGATGGACGAACCCTTTGGATCGTTAGATAGCCAGACCAGAAATGATATGCAAGAATTTCTTGTTGAACTTGGACAAAAAAGGAATGACACCGTCTTATTCGTTACTCACAACGTTGATGAAGCCGTATTTCTGAGCGATAGGATAATCGTTTTGTCCAAAAGGCCGGCAAGTATTGTGGAAACTTTCGCAGTGCATGATCCCAGACCGCGCGATCGAACCGGGCAGGCGGCTAACGATCTTAGACGCAAGGTCATAGAAATTCTGAAAGGAGAGAGAACCAACGGCTTTTCTGCGGAAGCTGGATAAACGTGGGTGGTGCATCGTATTTCGCCTAAAGGAACCCAAATATGCTGGCTAAAACCATAACTGAGATTCAAAGTCTGGGAGTCAAATGTTGGCCTGAACCGTTGAATAGAAAGGTCGGGGCAGGACCAGCTGAGGGTGGCACATTACTTGTTCAGGATATACCCGTACATGTGCCTTTCAGTAGCAATTTCGTATCTAAATCTCCATATACCCTGATTCAGGAGAATGGAGCGTCATGGCTCGCAAAGAACAGTGAACCTCTTCTACCAGCTAAATTAGTGCAACGACCAAATTTTTACGATTTTCAGACGGAAGAGAAGATACCTTTTTCCATGATAGCCCTGTTGCATGGAAAGGATTGCCTTGCTTCAACCGTTATTCAGACATGTGTACACTGGAATCCCAGCACAAGGTGCCATTTTTGCGGTATAGAGCTGTCCCTGGTGAATTCCCAAACTATCTGCAAGAAATCGCCGGCCCAACTAGCCGAAGTAGTTGCCAGAGCGAAAGAACTCGATTTCGTTTCCCATGTGGTCCTGACTACCGGAGCGGCCCACCCTCAGGGCAAAGAAATAGATTATATCGGAGAATGCGCCAAAGCTATCAAAAGAATTTGTGATCTCCCGATTCATGCCCAGTTTTTGCCACCTGAGGATGATGTCAAACTCTACGAGCTAAAAGAAGCAGGTGTGGACACAGTCGGAGTTCACATTGAAAGTTTTGACATTGATATACTATCTCTTCACGCTCCTGTGAAGGCTGCAATCGGTTTCGAAAAGTACGAACAAACCTGGAATAAAGCGGTCGAAATTTTTGGGTCAAATCAAGTTAGTAGTTTCCTGCTCGTCGGATTGGGAGAAAAACGTGAGACCGTGGCGCATGGAGCAAGATTTCTGGCAGAAAGAGGAGTCTACCCATTTCTAGTACCTTTCCGGCCAATCCCCGGCTCGATGATGCAAGATCACGGAACTCCAGACCCAGAACTCATGACGCAATTGTATAAACAAACTGTTAAAATTCTGTTGCAGAATGGGCTTTCCAGCTCAAGGTCTCTGGCTGGATGCGTACGCTGCGGCGCTTGCTCAGCGCTGCATGCCTATGAACTGGAAGCCAAGAAGGAAGTTGTTTGTCGGCCCGTCAGAAACCAGTATGAGCTTGAAAAAGCGATGGAAATTCGCAACGAAGTCTTTGTAAAAGAGCAAAAGCTTTTCGACTCTTCGGACTTTGATGAAAACGATCCCAGGAGCATCCACATAATAGCAGAATACAATGATGAGATTATTGGTGTAGTGAGGGTCTTTCAAGAAGCAGAAGGTTCCAATAAGTGGGTTGGAGGAAGACTGGCCGTCAGAAAGAGCCGCAGGGCCTATCGGGCCGGGGCTCATTTGGTACGGGAGGCCATGAGATATGTTAAGAAGCAGGGATGCACGAGTTTTACCGCTCATATCCAGGAACGCAATGTACGTTTTTTTGCTCTCCTTGGTTGGAAAAGTGTAGGTCCCGTAAAAATATACAAGGGGAAACCTCATCAGGTCATGGAAGCAGACCTCGATAGAGTTTAAATTTTCGCCTCAGCGCATGAAAGGAATTAAGTGAAAAACGATTTTTCATTATCTTATATCGCCAATAAAATCCGCAATTATAGTGGCTTGCTTCGTAAACAGCCCATAGAAGAGGTTTTTAGAAATCTGGTCCTGCAGAGCCTCCCAGGAGTTGCGCCACCCAACTATGGGGATGATGCGGCGGCAATTCCATGGAAGGATGGTTTTTTATTACTGGCGGCTGATGGCATAATGCCAAGACTACTCGTAAATGAACCTTATGCGGCAGGCAAAGCGTCTGTAATGGTTACTGTGAACGACATTTATTCTATGGGAGGCCGTCCTATAGCAATGGTCAATGTCCTGGCTAGTGGGGACGAGGAACATCGCCAAAAGGTTGTCCAGGGTATCCGAAAAGGCTGCGAGAAACTGCAGGTCCCCATGGTAGGCGGACATCTGCATCCGGATGCGGCTCCCGAATCACCTGCCTTATCAGTGGCGATTCTGGGATGGGCAGAAAAAGTTTTACATGGATACACCGCACAGGCTGGTGATGAAATTGTTCTGGCAATAGATCTCAACGGGAAACCAGGGTGTCATTCTGTGACGAGTTGGGATGCTAACTCGGGAAAAACCTCAGAGGAACTCATCAATCGTCTCGAGTCATTGCCATTGATTGCGGTGAAAAATTGGGCTAATGCCGCCAAAGACGTTAGTAATGCTGGTCTTGTAGGTACTATCTCAATCATGATAGAGAATTCTGGGTTGGGAGCCGAAATTGATCTTGAATTAATTCCAACGCCTCCTGGAATAGATTTTTCGGATTGGCTCTTTTCTTTTCAGAGTTTTGGATTTGTTCTCTCTGTTCCCAAATCGCATTCTAAAAATGTAATAAAATTATTTCAGGAGAAAAACATTACAGCGACGGTTGTCGGCCAAGCCAATTCAACTCGCAAAATCAAAATTCGGTCGGGAAAAGAAGAGGAAACGTTATTTGATTTTGCAACAGACAGGATTACAGGTATTGTTCATGAGACCATCTAATGGTGTTTGGTCGGAATGAGATGTCTTTGTGCGTAATCCAATGCTACATACAGGAAGTGTTCAGTGAACGACGGCGTACTTGATCACGAAGCTGAGAACCTGTCAGAGGAAGTGTCAGGCCTTCGTAAAAAGGTCGAGATGCTGGAACTGATCTTTGATAGCATCTATAATGGTGTCATGGTCACTGACCCGGATGGCTACGTGATTTATTTCAACACGCCGTACGGCAGGTTTATCGGTGTTAATCCAAAAGAACAGATCGGTAAACATTGTACCCAGGTCATAGAAAATACCAGGATGCACCTGGTGGCAAAAACCGCAGAAGAGGAGATCAATCAGAGTCATTCCATAAAGGGACAAAATATGGTGGTGCAGCGTATTCCTATCAAAAAGGACGGCAAGGTAATTGCGGTGTTCGGCCAGGTGATGTTCAAGGACGTTAGAGATGTCGGCAGACTCGCAAAAAAGTTGTCCCTGTTGGAATCAAAGGTAGAGTTATATGAGCAGGAACTGATTTCATTGCGATCTACTCGTTATACTTTCGACAGCATATCAGGGAATAGTGAATCCATGAGAGCTCTTAAGACGGAGGCGCTTAAAGCTGCCGCTACTAATCTCCCCGTGCTTATAACTGGAGAATCCGGCACGGGAAAAGAACTCTTTGCTCAGGCAATTCATAATGGCAGTCCGCGACGGTTGAACCCGTTTGTAAGGATAAACTGCGCCGCCATTCCAAGAGAACTAATGGAATCGGAGCTATTTGGCTATGACCGTGGAGCCTTTACAGGGGCGAATTACAAGGGCAAGCCCGGCAAATTCGAACTAGCCCACAGAGGGACCCTATTTCTGGATGAAATAGGTGACTTGCCACTGGAAATGCAGCCCAAACTGCTTCGGGTCCTGGAAGAAAAAGAGGTGGAAAGAGTCGGTGGGACGTCCTTGATCCGGGTCGATTTCAGACTTATTGCGGCAAGCAATCAAAACCTTGAAGCCATGATGATGGAGGGGCGCTTCAGAAAGGACCTTTTCTACCGCCTGAATGTCATCTCCCTCAATATAAAACCGTTACGGGAGCGGCCAGCCGACATAATCCCACTGAGTCACCACATCCTCCAACAACTATCACTGGAATATTCGCTCCCGACAATCGCCATAAATCCAGAGGCTGAGGAAATTTTGGCAAGATATGAATGGCCGGGGAATTGTCGTGAGCTCTGTAATGTTCTGGAACGGACTGTTTCCTCACTTGAAGGTAACGTGATTCGGGCTAATGACCTACCCTTTCAGATCTTTTCCAAAAAACGAACCAATCAACGAACAGGAAGATTACCCTTAAAAGAGGTTCATGGAAAAGCCGAGAAAGATGCAATTCTATCTGCGTTGTCGGCCACGAATAACAACAAGGCCGAGGCTGCGCGAATGTTAGGAATTCACCGAACTTTATTGTACAAAAAATTAAAAAGATACAGCCTTGGGAAGTAGATACTGTCAACAGTTTGAAGTCATGGTGAGTTAACTTTTTCCAGGAAAGTAAAATGAAACAGGAGGAAAAATCCCTCTCATACCCCTCCCTCCTTGCCGGTGACCTTGGAGGAACCAAAACTAGTCTTGCCCTTTTCAATCTGACTTCAAAAAGACCAGACCCATATTTGATCGAAACTTTCGCGAGCAAAAACGCTTCGTCATTCGTGGAAATTCTTGAAACGTTCCTGTCCAGACACCCGCGAAAAATTGTGTCCGCATGTTTTGGCGTTGCAGGCCCCGTTTCAAAGGGACATGCAAGAATTACCAATCTTCCTTGGTCAGTTTCTGAAAACGAGCTCAAAGAACTTTTCAGTTGGGAATGGGTCCATCTGATTAACGATTTGGTAGCCACTACCCTGTCAATTCCGGTACTCGAGGCTCATGAACTCGCCGAGCTCAATCAAGGGAGCCCCGATCCTTCTGGCGTTATAGGCGTTTTGGCGCCAGGCACCGGACTGGGGATGGCGCTAATGTTATTCATAAATGGAGAACCCTACCCCATTCAATCGGAAGGTGGTCACGTTGATTTTGCGCCTAAAAACTCTATTGAACTTTCCATGCTACAAGATTTGATGGGTGATCATGTCAGTGTTGAGCGTCTGGTGTCTGGACCTGGCTTATTTACAATTTATTCGTGGCTTAAAGATTACCGTAAACACAAAGAACCTGGTTGGTTAAAGGAAAAACTCGCTAGAAGTGACGCGTCGCGAGTCATCTCGGAAGTGGCCGTCATGGGAAAAGATCCCGTTTGCGTCGAAACTCTCGATATGTTTATTTCGATCCTTGGCGCCACTGCTGGCAATATAGCGCTAACCGGCTTGACCACCGGTGGAATTTTTCTCGCAGGAGGGATATGCCCCAAAATATTGTCCAAACTTAAGCAGGGGCATTTTATTAAAGCTTTTACAGCTAAAGGTAGATTCGGGGAATTCCTTTCCAGAATCCCGGTGAAAGTCATTTTAAATGATAAAGCGGCTTTGTTGGGGGCAGCATGCTGCGCAATGCGTCCGATGGAGAAGTGATAAATGGACTTTTTACGTCAAGATCTTGAAAAATATATTGATACCGTGGTTCACGGAAAAATTTCCAGCGATGATCTCTCAGCAGAGGCTTGCCTTGTTGAAGGCCCTATAGAACCTTGCTCAATTGTCATATTCGGCGCTACCGGTGACCTTACGACCAGAAAACTGGCTCCTGCGCTCTACAATCTTTACCTTACCGGGGCGATACCGGAGGCTTTGGTTATCGTAGGAGCCGCTAGGTCTATGATGTCCCATAATGAATTCCGTGAACGAATCAAAAAGGCTTTGCATGGCGCCGACATGTCCATGTGGGAGCGTTTTTCCTCCTCTTTATATTATCAGTCGGTGCAGTTCGATTCTCTTGACTCGTTCTTGGAGCTTTCAAATCAGTTGAAAATTTTGGAGAAAGATTTAAACCCCAAAGGTAACAGGATTTTTCATCTCGCTATTCCACCATCGTTTTATTCAGGTGTCTCCAAAATGCTTGGCAGGGCCGACCTTTCACGAGAAAAACAAAACGGCGCAGGTTGGGTTCGTATTGTCATAGAGAAACCTTTTGGACGAAATTTAACAACCGCTAGAGACCTGAATCAAACCCTGCACCGCCATTTCAGGGAAGAGCAAATTTTCAGAATCGACCACTACCTTGCGAAGGAAACAGTTCAGAATGTTCTGATGCTCCGTTTTGCCAACGCGATCTTTGAACCATTGTGGAATAACATGTTCATAGACAATGTTCAGATTATCGCCGCTGAATCTATCGGAGTGGAAAATCGCGCCGAATACTACGAAGAAGCAGGAGTCCTTCGCGATATGTTTCAAAACCATATGATGCAGCTTTTGGCGCTTACAGCGATGGAGCCCCCTTCACGTCTTCAACCTGATTTCGTGCAGGACGAAAAGAGCAAGGTATTTAGATCCCTAAGGCCCTTCTCCGAGAGGGAATTGAAAGAAAGCCTGCTATTGGGACAGTATTCTTCCGGCACGATCGACGGAAAGGATGTCCATGGATATCGGGAAGAACCTGGAGTCAATCCGGATTCTGTCACTCCTACATTCGGAGCCATGAGGATATTTGTCGATAATTGGAGATGGCACGGCGTGCCTTTTTACCTGGTTTCAGGAAAAAGACTTGCCCAAAAAAAGACGGAAATCATTATATGTTTTAAAAAGGCTCCCCACGCCATGTTTCGTGGAATTTTGGGTGAACTTGCGTCCGCAAATGTTTTGACGTTGGGGATATACCCGGATGAGAAAATAAGCCTGAGTTTCGAAACCAAGACACCCGGAGCCAGGGTTTGTCTAAGATCCGTAAGGATGGACTTCGACTACCGGCAGGACTATAGTGGACCAATACTGGACGCATACGAGAAAGCAATAATCGATTGCATCCAGGGAGACCATATGCTTTTTTGGAGACAGGACGCTGTTGAATTATGCTGGTCGTTTCTGGACCCCGTTTTAAACGACTGTGAAAGATGCATTGACAGGGGGCAGCGTCTGAATTTTTATCCCGCTGGAAGTTGGGGACCTGAAGCCGCTGAGATTTTTAAAGGCTAAATCGTTAACAATTTTGGTCAGGAGGACCATATGCAGTGTGACAGATGTAAACAGGAAATCAGAGATGGAGACGAGCGGGAATTCCACGATCAGACCCTTTGCGACGATTGCTACATGGACGCTCTTTCGCCTACCAGAACCTGTGACCCGTGGGCAGTTTATACGGCAAAGTCCATATCGGAAAAAAATAGTGGGCCCGTCCAACTCAATGAAATTCAAAACAAAATAATTCAGGTTCTAACCGAGACAGGGGGAGTCGAATTTTCAGAACTCGTACAAAGAGTCGGGGCCAATGCCAAAACAGTCGAAAGGGAATTTGCTTCTTTACGCCATATAGAAAAAGTCAGGGCGGAGATGAGGGGTGACAAAAAGATAATGAGACTATGGTAGCCTAAAACTATATTACTCAAATTGACCTAGTTGTGTAATTTTCGCTAGCATGAGGTCTGCCTGCTGGTAATTGTATTTTTTGCCAAAGCTTGGGGCCCAAATCGCCGACTCAATTCGAATTGGACTAAATATTGCATTAAAATGAGGCGCTAGCGGTTCCAAGTTGAATTGAAAATCATTCTACATGCAGGTCTGTGGCATGTCGGGCATGGGTTCAACTTCCAATATACTAATTTTATTATATTTTTGTTGAATTAGACAACACAAGAGAGCGCTCTTAACTTCTGACAACAATTTACTCCGGGGAAAGCTATGAATCGAATTGGTCATATCCTGGTAGTAGATGACGAGTCAAGGAATCGGACTCTAATATCGAATTTTCTGGAAGTTATGGGATATTCTTCGGAGACGGCAAGCGACGGTTTTGAAGCTCTCCGTAAACTGGACTCGAAATTCGATTTAATTCTGTTGGACGTCATGATGCCAGGTATGGATGGGTTTGAATTCACCCGACGGATAAGGCAGCATACTGATTACTTCGATATCCCGATAATAATGGTAACCATACTTGACGATAAGAAGAGCCGTATTAAGGCTGTTGAAGCCGGGGCCAATGACTATGTTAGCAAGCCCATAGATCGTCTTGAGTTAAGCGTCCGAATTAAATCTGCCCTCAAGATGAAAGAGGCTCAGGATACTGTTAAACGACATGGAGCTGAACTTGAGGATAAGCTAAAAAAGAGGACTGCAGAACTCCTGGAAAGTGAAAAGCTCTGCAGGAAGATTTTTGAATCCGCTCAGGACTGTATTTTTATTAAAGACCGTAATCGGCGATATTTGGACGTAAATTCTGCCGCCACCGGTCTTCTTCAGGTTAGCCCAGAGGATATCATAGGCAAGACCGATAAAGAGCTCTTTGGCTCAGCCTATGACACTTTATCAGAGGATATCGAGAACCGTGTGCTTAAAGGTCAAACTATCGAAAGTCACCAAACCGTGATCTTGAATTCCCAGACTACTAATTTGGATTTCGTGAGATTTCCTATTCGTGATTCATCCGGCGACATAAGCGGAGTGTGCGGAATAGTTCGTGAGATACCAGCTCACCTTTTCACCTTCACAGAAGAATTCAGACCGGTCGATGGAATTGTGTCAGAGATAATGTTGTCTACGTTAGCAAGAGCCGAAATTGCCGCCAAAACCGACAGCGTCATACTCCTTACTGGGGAGACTGGTAGTGGCAAAGATTATCTAGCCAAGTATATACATGACTGTTCACCTCGATCAGGCGGGCCTTTCTATTCCATCAACTGTGCCACTATTCCTACGGAACTAGCCGAATCCGAATTGTTCGGTCACGAACCGGGCGCCTATACAGGAGCAGTGCGTAGGAAACGTGGTATGTTGGAATTAGCCGAAGGCGGGACCCTGCTTCTTAACGAGATCGGGGAACTCTCCGCTTTAATGCAGGCCAAATTGCTCACTTTCTTTGATACCTTCACTTTTACACGGGTTGGTGGGGAAAAGGCCGTAAGGGTCAACATCAGGCTCATTGCCGCCACCAATAGGGACCTTTGGACAGAGGCTCTGGAAGGACGATTCCGAAAGGACCTGTTCTACCGTCTTGACGTAATGTCCATAAATGTTCCCCCGTTAAGAGAAAGGCGTGAAGACATAAACACCATTGCAAACGGGCTTGTCCGAAATCTTTGCGACAAATTACACATCACTGCTGCCCCAAGGCTGGAATCCAAGGCGATAGAAGACCTACGAAACTACTCGTGGCCAGGGAACGTCAGGGAACTTCGGAACGTTCTTGAACGGGCTCTCATTCTTTCTCGGGGTAGAACGATTCAACCCGAGCATCTTGGTATAGGAAAAACAGATTTGTCTGATGCTGAGGAGACTAATTTCCTGAATGGACAATCTTTTTATGAAGTCATTAACGACACGGAGAAACGTCTAATTGAGAAAGCTCTGAATATTTCCAGCGGCAAAAAACATGAAGCGGCCCGTATTTTGGGTATCTCCCGCTTTGCTTTAACCCGTCACATGGTCAAACTGGGGATAAACGACACTTAAACCAAACTACCCGAATAGAGAAAAATTATTACTTGAACTCCAAACACTATCCCGAATTTAAGAGTAACCGAATACGGTGGGCCCAAACCCGGCAAGTTTATTCTCAAACCCTAATGGAAAACTGGGCCGGTTTGATGGCCGTTATAGTGATAGTGGGGATTCTCTGGGACGCCGTTTCTCATGTTAGATTGATAGTATGGGGTCTGGTTTATGTAATTTTCTCAATCGCCCTTCTATTTTTAGTTAGGGCTTTCCGCAAATCCAATCCTGCTGACGAGAACCTTCCTTTATGGGAAAAGCGGCATTCTGAGATGACACTTCTCGGTGGCCTGCTTTGGCTCGCAGCCGTGATTTTTCTTTTCCCACGCGATCATGAACATCTTCAAATCCTGCTTGTCCTTTTTTTGGGAGGAAGGGTCACTTACACAACAGTGATTTATGCGCCAACGAGGGAATATCTGATCAACATAATAGTTCTTCTTGTTCCACTCTCTTGTCAGTTCTTTTATCAGGGTAGCAACTTCGACATATTGATTGGCGTCGTCCTGCTCATGTACAACTTGCTAATGGTTTTTTTTGGACGAGGTGTTCACAATTTGTATTTGGAGATCTTTAAATTGAGGTTTGAAAAAGATGACCTGGTTCAAAGCCTCCGGGAAGGTATTGCATTACGTGACAAAATCCTGGCTACAACACAGAGGCTTCGAGTAGAAGCTGAGATCGCTACTGCAGCCAAAAACGAGTTCCTCATGAACATGAGCCATGAACTCCGAACACCTTTAACCGCAATTATCGGTTTTTCAGAACTTTTAGCAGCGCGCTTTTATGGAGACCTTAATGAAAAACAAATGAATTATGTTCAGGAAATCTTTGATTCAGGCCAGCAGTTGCTGAAACTCATAAATGATATATTGGATCTATCAAAAATTGAAATTGGCAGGGAAGATCTTGAAATTGCGCCAATTGATTTGGACCAGCTTTTGAGGCATTGCATGGCAATGATTAAAGAAAAAGCGGCTAGACGAAATCTGAAATTAGAGTTGCAAATTGATGATAGCGTTCGCGTTTATGGGAACATTAACGCAGACGAACTAAAACTGAAACAGATTGTTGTGAACCTTTTGTCTAACGCCACCAAGTTTTCACCATCGGGAGGAAGAATTCGAGTCGAAGCCTGGTCAGATGATGACAATCTCATGATTAGTGTGTCTGACACGGGGATTGGCATAAGATCTGAGGATCAGCTTCGGATTTATGATGCGTTTGAAAGACTTAATTCTGCTTATTCCAGACCGGAATCTGGCACTGGTCTTGGCTTGGCTTTGGCGCGAAAACTGGCAGAACTCCATGGAGGTCGTATCTGGGTTGAGAGCGAAGGAGAGGGTAAGGGCAGCACTTTCAAATTTGTAATTCCGCTTAAACAACCTTTGGAAAAGCAGCACCAGGAATACGATCCATTCAAGGAATTGAAAGCATTAAGCCCTGACCCCGGGGTTAATAACAGCAAACCGTTTGAGCAGCGCCCTATAGTGCTCGTTGTTCAAGACAATGACACCGATGTAAAGCTCATGACGGATCTCCTCGAAACCGGAGGATACAAACGTCTCGTGGCGTTTTCTGTCGAGGAAGGAGTTAAAATGGCGCTTAAGGAAAATCCCGACCTTATACTGATGGACATTTCCTTGCCAAAAATCGACGGGGTAAAGGCAACTCGGGCTTTAAAGAAAGACCCCTCTACAGCGCAAATTCCCGTAGTCGCTTTAATCGCGCACTCCATGGAAGACGATCAAGAGAAGCTAATGAATACCGGCTTTGACGGATATATTCTTAAACCTATAGATATTAAAAATTTTTACCTCACAGTATCCAGATTTACACAATCAGGAAAGGCTATGGATAGTTTACCACCTGAATAATATCCTCATAGAGCTGATGGGATCAATTTTTGTTGTAGCAGGACGACTGGAATATGTAGATTCTGCCCAAGCCTACTCGATTAAGTGGGTTGAGCGTTTTTTCAAACGCGTCCCAAACGTTGCAAACAGGTTGCAGAATACTTCAAATTCTGAGCGCCATCGCTCATTGGATTAAAATTTAAGAGCGATATCGCTCCTGTTTAATGAATTAAAATTACGCTTCTATTTGCCGTTTTCTGGTTTATGAGCGCTATCGCTCATAAACTTTTTGATTGTCATGTGTCTTCTTCTGCTCTCCCTCGTTCTGATTCAAGCGGATAACCCTTCCATACTATTGTCGATGTCTAATCTTTTTTATACTTGGGGTAAGGATGGCGCCATTTGTGCTTAGCATGACGGCAAACGGTGCAAGAGGTTTGTCAATCGGGCTTATTGCCCATCATGCTGGGAAATAGTTAACCAAAGCGTTTAGAGTTTAAATATACAGCCTAGTTAAACCTGTTGTCACTGCAAACGGAAATGAGCAAAGTTTTGCAGGCCGGTCACTAAGCCCGGTGTAGTCGAGGCTCATGAAAACAATTTCGAGATCGAGGGAGATTTTCATGGTTTCGGTTTCTCCAGCGGGCTTGAGGGGGGGGACCCCTCTCAAGCGGGTGACATTTTTTGACATTAGGACGTTAGATTTTGGATCTTGAGTTCCAGTTTTCCTGTTTGAGCTTTAATTGGTGAATACGGGGCGCGCCGCTCGGGAATGTGATAATTGATTATATTAGAGCAATAGGTTATTGGCGAACTTCAAATTGATTATAGTCGTTTGTTGTCAAAACCAGTTGAGACCCGAGCATGTTTAATGACGCGTCCCTCAAGTCCATTATATATTGGATGATTCAGAGTTGATTCACCTGCACGACTAAAAATTCCTTGCAGCGGCCTACCTCGTAGATGTTGCTAAAGCACGTTCCCAAGCCCTCCTTCCAATTTAGCCCAAGAGGCTTTTTTTTGGGCTCTTTCTATCGATCACGCTGTGCAGTTATTGTAACGATCCTGCCGAAGTTATGCAGATTCCGTCATAAGATATCAAACAAAAATATATAAATTTATGTCGTTATTACAGAGCATTAACAGGG
>JBMFSZ010000048.1:0-13064 GCA_049967315.1 Desulfomonilaceae bacterium | reverse complement strand
CATGACTGCGCCCTGTAAAGCCAGTTCATTTAAAGCAAATACCCCTAAAAGCACAAAGCCCAAGTGACTAACGCTTGAATAAGCGACCAACCTTTTCAGATCAGTCTGGGCAAAGGCCATCATTGCGCCGTAAATTACGCCGATAGCGCCCATTATCATTGCTGGTAAAGCCAAGTAGGGAATGACAGTATGGAATAGCGGTAACACGAACCTCAAAAGTCCATAAGCGCCAGTTTTCAATAACAATCCGGCCAGAATAACGCTGCCTGCCGTTGGCGCTTCAGTGTGAGCGTCGGGTAGCCATACGTGAAAAGGCACAGCAGGGAGCTTTACGGCAAAAGCCGCAAAAAAACCTAACATAATAATCCAGGATGTCGGTTGTGGAAGAGAAGTTCCCAGCAGTTCGAAATAATTAAAGGTATATACCCCAGTAACTTGGGCGTGGGCGAAATAAAGAGCCAGTATGGCCATTAGCATAAGAAGGCCACCTGCCTGTGTGAAAATGACAAATTTTATCGATGCGAAAATCCTGTTTTCATGTCCCCAAATTCCAATCAAAAAATACATGGGGATTAACATTGCTTCCCAAAAAAAGTAAAAAAGTACAAGATCGCTAGCCAGGAAGACGCCTACAATACCCGCCAGGCAGGCCATCAGGTTGAAGTGGAAAAAACCTATGTTCGATGTTATCTCAGTCCAGGAACACAAAACCGCGGCGATGCCCAAAAACGCAGTTAGCGCTACCATCAACAAGCTCAACCCGTCGAGGGCAAGACTAAAGCTGATTCCTAGTTGAGGGATCCACTTCAGATCGAGGCTGGCAAGCCATGGAGAAAATTTTGCAGGCAGGTGGGCATTTGGCGAATCGAATAATAAGGCAGCGATTATGACAATTTCCAGGCAAAGACTCACCAACGAGATCCATCGCGGCCACGAATCACTATCGCGAGCTGAAATCCAGGCTGCTACGCCACCTAAAAGGGGAATTATAATTAGCCAGATCAAAATCATAGCCAAACGATTACCCCAATCGCCATCATTGCGCCTATTGCGATTCCGTAGGCGTAATGCCTCAATTTTCCAGTCTGGGTTAAACTTAAAACACTGTGAAAGAGTTGAACCAGATTTGAAACCATTCTGTACAGACTGTCCACGAAATCTGCTTTATTCAAAGTGGTAACAAAAATAAACGGTTGAACCATCAATCTGTTGTACACATAGTCAAATCCCCAACCCGAGAACCAAAAATCGTGCAATGCTGACCCAATGGGGGATCTGGAAAAATGATCACAATAATCGCTCCTCCTCAGGTACAAGAAGTAACAAATAGGAACCCCGGCGATACAAATAATCGAAGCTATAATTTCCAGAAGTAATTCCACGCTAAAATTCGATGCGTTTCCTTTAAAGACAGGCAAAGCGGTATTCAGGAAATTTGAAAACAAATGAACATTCCCAAAATTATCGGGCAATTCAATAAAGCCTACAACAATGGAAAGGATCGCCAGAACTATCAAAGGAATTCGCATAGATATCCTGCCACCTTTTTTCAGAACGGTCCTTGAGTTACCAAAGCAGGATACAAAGACCATTCTGAAAGTGTAGAGTGACGTTAAAAATGCTCCCAGAATTGCGCCCCCCCAAAGCAATGGACCTCCATTAGGGGATGACCAAACATCCCATAGGATGAGGTCCTTGCTGTAAAAACCATCTGTTATCAAGGGTAGCGCGGCCAGAGAAGAAGCCCCGATTAAGAAGGTCCAGAATGTCACAGGTAACTGCTTCCGGATTCCTCCCAATTTGAACATATCCTGTTGATGGCCTGCGGCAAGTATGATCGAGCCAGCGCCCAAAAAAAGAAGAGCTTTAAAGAACGCATGTGTAACAAAATGAAAAATTGCGCCTGCCCATGCTCCAACGCCTAGAGCGAGAAACATGTAGCCGATCTGACTTATCGTAGAATAAGCCAGTACCCTTTTGATGTCGGTCTGGACCAAGGCGCTGAATCCGGCGAGTATCAATGTGATCAGCCCTATCATTGCGACAGCGAATTGGACCGTTGGGGCAAGGGAGAATAAAACATTCATCCTTGCTATAAGATAAACTCCTGCTGTCACCATGGTGGCGGCATGTATCAAAGCGCTGACCGGTGTAGGACCAGCCATTGCATCGGGTAACCAGGTTTGAAGTGGAAGCTGTGCGGATTTTCCAAGAGCGCCACCCAGGAGCAAAGCAGCGGCGAGTGTTGGCAGCGTTGATCCCACGGTCCAATGTTGACTAGCTCTGATTGCCAACTCCTGAATTTGCAGTGTCCCCAGATTATTGAACAAAAGAAACAGGCCTAAGGCCATTGATGTGTCACCAATACGTGTCATCACGAAAGCTTTGGTAGCCGCTCTAACATTGGCTGGTTCTTTGTACCAAAAACCAATCAACAGGAAACTGCATAACCCCACGCCCTCCCAGCCGAGATAAAGCATTAACAGATTATCTGACAGGGCAAGGATCAGCATTGAGCCCACAAAAAGGTTCATGTAGGCGAAAAAACGGGCAAAGCCTTCATCGTCGGCCATATATCCAATAGAATACAGATGAATCAGAAATCCTACTATGGTGACCACAAGGATCATGCATATGGAGAGAGCGTCGAGGTAGAGTCCGGCTGTGGGAGCGAAATTGCCTATAGTGATCCAGTGCCACAGAGTTTTGTTGAAATGATAATTGGCAGGCGGATCGGTCACAAAGCAAATTGCTATAATTGAACTAATGGCTGCCGAAATTCCGACCGACCCCACGCCCACGAAGGATTGAGCGCTGCGGGACAGCTTTGATCCAGCCAGAGCCAAAGTTAGAAAGCCAATTATTGGTAATGCCGGAACCAGCCACAATAGATCGAACATACTAGCCTTGGGCCTTTCTCGCCTCGTCTGTGTCTAATGTTTTAAACTGGCGATAAAATTGTAACGCTAAAGCTAGTCCCACCGCAACTTCTGCAGCCGCAGCGGAGAGGATAAAGATGAACATTACCTGACCGTCGATCTGTTCCCATCTAGAGCCAGATGCCACAAAAGCCAAACCTGCTGAGTTGAGCATAATTTCAACCGACATGAGCATAAAAATAAGGTTCCGCCTGGCAAGTACTCCAACGAGGCCCATACTGAAGAGGACAGCAGCGAGAATTAAAACATGTTCCAGTGGAATGTTCATGGCCTCTACTTGTTACCTCTCCTTGAAGATGAATCAACAGACCTCCTGGAACCAAGATGATAAGCGCCGACCAAACCAGCCAAAAGTAACATCGAAGCTAGCTCAACGCCAATTGCGTATTGACCGAAAAGAGCTATACCAATTTGTTTTGGAGCAATTTCAGCGTGAGATGAAACAGGAGTATTCCCGGCGTGCGCCATCATGTAGACCAGTTCCAATATTAGCACTCCTGAAAGCACGGATGGTCCAATCCACGAACCGGGCTGTAACAGCAGGCTTTCCTGTTTTACAGATTTTGACCCCAAGTTGAGCATCATAATCACGAACACAAAGAGTACCATAATAGCGCCAGCATAAATAATTATCTCAAGGGCGGCGACAAATGGGGCTCCCAAGAGAAAAAAGATTATAGCTATTGAGAAAAAGGACACTATCAAATAGAGCAGGGCATGTACCACATTCAAACGAGTAATCACCATGAACGTAGCCAAAATTCCAACAGCAGCGGATAGATAAAAAACGCCATCCATATTAAAGTCCTTGACCATCATCTTTCATGGTTTCAAGCTGTAAATGTCCACGGGGGGGACTTTCATTTTCAGATTCACCTTTATTTTTCCCACCAATGGAAACCCCGGCCACTCTGTAAAAATTGTAATCGTGATATTTCCCTGGGCCGTTGATCAGCAAGTGCTCTTTTTCATAGACAAAATTGGGACGATAATATTCACTCATCTCAAAGTCGTTGGTTAACTGTATTGCATATGTCGGACACGCTTCTTCGCAAAAGCCACAAAAAATACATCGTGAAAAGTTAATGCGGAAAAATTCTGGGTATCTTCTTCCATGCTCATCCTGGGTGGCCTGCAAAGCAATGCAGTCAACAGGGCATGCTGCAGCGCAAAGATAGCACGCTACACACCGCTCCTGACCGTCGGGATCCCTCGAAAGAATTATTCGACCTCTCCATCTGGGATGTCTGTAGGGTTTTTCTTCAGGGAAAAGAACAGTTTCCCGTTTTCTGAAAGAATGTTTCAGCACTGTCCAGATTCCCTTTAATAAATCAAGCATGGGCAACCCTTGTCAATTAAGCGCTAACACGACCGCTCCAGTGACTAGTATATTGAGAAGCGCAAGTGGAAGCATGAACTTCCAACCAAACGAAATCAACTGGTCGTATCTCAGTCGAGGGAGTGTGGCTCTAACGAGTATGAAAAAGCATATGAATATAAAAGTCTTGATTATCATCCAAACAGGAGGAGGAAGCAAAGGGCCTATCCATCCACCGAAGAAAAGGCTTACTATCAGGGCGCTGATAAGGGTAACGCCCATGTACTCACCTACGAAAAACATTCCGAATTTCATTCCGGAATATTCGGTATGATATCCTGCGACAAGTTCGTTCTCAGCTTCAGGTAAGTCGAAAGGTATTCGCCTTGTTTCGGCAAGACCTGCGATCAGGAATATTAGAAATCCAGGAAATTGCGGTATAAAAAACCACATTTTCTTTTGAGCGTTTACAATATCACCAAGATTGAATGACCCTGCAAGAATAATTACCCCCACCAATGACAACCCCATGAAGACTTCGTAACCAAGCATCTGAGCCGATGCCCGTAACCCGCCAAGCAACGAATATTTATTGTCAGAAGCCCAGCCAGCCAAGGCAACGCTGTACACGCTCAACGATGACATGGCCAGAAAAAACAGCAATCCAATATTCAGGTTAGCAATTTGAATAGATGGTCCAAAAGGAATGATTGCAAATGACAAAAGAGTTGTGACCACAATAATCGATGGAGCAATTATAAATACGGGCTTGTCAGCAAAAGGAGGTACCCAGTCCTCTTTTGTAAAGATTTTGATCATGTCTGCGACCACCTGCAGACTGCCGAATGGGCCCGCCCGATTGGGGCCGTAACGATCCTGCCATAATCCGAGCAAACGTCTCTCCAGCCAGATCAAACCTGCGGCAGTAGCGAGTACTCCTATAAAAATCACCGCCAAAATTATGATTGATCGGACAGGTTCAAGCATCTCGGTTTTCCAGTATTTTTACCCATGCCGGCAAATCTAAGCCATCAAGTTCTGAGATTCCGACCGGTAAGGCTACCAATCCGCGTGGCAACGATTCCATCGTATGCACGGGAAGGTAGATAAAAGCGTTATCAATCCCAATTTTAACTGTTTCGCCTTCTTTTTTGCCTAATAAAACAGCGTCCCGCGGGTTGATTCGCAAACAAGGGTCAGGCGCTCTTTCGGAAATGGACGCTGCGAATTTACTCAACTCCTCGGAACCGAAAATATGAAACTTGGGGACAGCGAGCCATTCTTTTTCTCTATGCCCATTTGTTGCTGGGGTGTCATTGAAATAAAGCCATTCGTTGGTTGTTGATGGTTCTATCAAGCGTTTACCGGGATCGCCGCCGATTAGAGGGCCATTAATTTCACTTTGAAATTTATTCACGGATTGACATGAATTCCATCCAGGAGCCCAAAATCGTGGAATTAAAGAAGCAGGGGGGATTCCCGGGTAACCTTCCATGGAAAATGATAAAGGGGATTCGCTATCATCGGGTGGTTTTGGTTCATGCACATTTATATTAGCTAAAATCGAAGTACGTCCGCTGAATCGATGCGACTGACGAGGAATTTTCTGACCCGATTCACGGAACTCTGATGTAGGAACTGACTCAAGGATGGGATTGAATATGGGAAATTCCCTGGCAATTGATTTACACGTGTTATCAATGTTGGATAGATCATTTTCAATTTCGGGTTTGATTATTTTAATGATCTCCAAAAGCCAATTGTGGCTTTCGAGGATATCTCCTGTCTCGGGTTTTACACGGTAGAATCGCTGAATTCTACCTTCGCTGTTGACAACGGATCCTGTAGTTTCGGCAAAAGTCCCACATGGCAAGACGAAGTCAGCCTGTTGGACGGTTTTGGTCAACAAGTGGTCAATAGCAATAGTGTGTTTGCATTTTTCTAAGGTAGACCCGACTATCTCAGACGGGGCCCTTCTGTAAAGATCGTTTTCTAGAATTAACAAGGTGTCAGGGGAATCGGAACGAATCTTTTCAAAACAATCCCTGAGTCCGCTCCCGCCCATCAGACTGAGCCCCAAACTGTTACATTCGGGAACAGTGTAAAACAAACCTGCTTTTTTCCCCGTTTCGCACAATGCCCAAGCTATGTTGGCGCTAGCGTTAATTACAGAAATTAACCCCAAACTGGTTCCTGAAACAACCAGGGGGCGGGATGCCTGGCTCAGCGCCGTCGCAATCTTTGTCGCCAAATGTCTCGTGTCAGGCTCCAAATCAGGAACCTCAGGGGCTTTTGGGTTGATCTCGTGAGCCACCTGGAATCCTAGTCGGGCAATTGCGTTAGGGTCAGCCCGGAATGTCTGAACAGCAATATCATCAAGTCTGGTTGCAAACGTGTTCAAAATAAACAGGGGACCTTTTTCAGATTGAACCGCCTGTCGAACTGCCGCGTCGGCCCACCTCGGAATCTTAAGCCTATCTGCTATTTCCATCGGTTTTTGCCGAACCGATTGACGTAGCGATAGCGCAAGTCGTGGAGCTGAATTAGTAACATCCTCTCCAAGAATCAAAACAGCGTCACATAATTCCACCTCCCGCAAGGAAGGACAGCGAGCTGGTCCATTGCGTAATATCTGAATAATTCCCGAAATCATTCTGGATTCGATGTCGGACATGCCAATGAAGAAATTTTCGGACCCAACCAATGATCTCAGCAAAAAATTAGCTTCCAGCGTAGCCCGGGGTGAACCTACGCCGACAATCCCTCTGCTCGATCGCAATATTCCTGCTACTTCATCAAGAATTTCAGTCCATTGAACAGGCCGCTTGAAATCCTCGGGACCTTTAGATCTGTCCCGAACGATTGGCTGTGAGACACGACCAGGACTATTAACAAACTCGTATCCAAAACGACCACGATCACAAAGAAAATATCCGTTTACTTCGTGATTGTATCTATTGAGGATTCTTCGAATCAAACCATACCTTTCGCCAACGACCGTGTTGCAGCCGAGTCCGCAATGTGGACAAATTGAAGGCGCAGTTTGCAGATCCCACTTCCGTGTGAAGTGCTTTCTAAAGGTTTTATCTGTAAAGACGCCCGTGGGGCAAACTTCAACCAGATTCCCACTGAACTCATTTTCAAGTGGCCCATCTGAGGACCGGCCAAAATAGAGCCGATCGTGTATTCCAAAAACATTAAAATCTCTTCCGCCGGCGTAGTCCCTGTAAAACCTTACACACCTGTAACACTGTATGCACCGGTTCATTTCGTGACCCAAGAAGGGTCCCAGATCCTGATTGGTATATGTGCGTTTTCTAAACCTATACCTTCGATAGACATGCCCTGACATCACTGTCATATCCTGGAGGTGACACTCGCCGCCTTCATCACACACAGGACAATCGTGAGGATGGTTGAGCATGAGAAATTCAATCACTCCGGCACGAAACTCACGGACGTCGTCATCATCAATTGAGATCCTTGTCCCATCGGCAGCAGGGGTCATACACGACATTACGATGGAGCCACGAGTATCATTTTCGTCACGAAATTGTTTTATGGCACACATCCGGCACGCCCCTACCGCGTGCATCGCAGGATGCCAGCAAAAATAGGGAATGTTAAATCCCAGGGAAAGACATGCGCTAAGAAGGTTTTGTCCGTCCTTAACCTCATAGGGAGTATTATCTATAAAAATTGTGGCCATCCCTTATCTCCACGGACACCTTTTATCTCGAATGTGTTTGTCAAAGTCTTCCCTAAAATATTTTAATGCGCTCCGAAGTGGTTCCATTGCCCCTGGCGCTAACGCGCAAAATGTTCGTCCCGGTCCTAGCGCCTTTATTTGAAATTCAAGTATCTCAATATCCGAAGGCTCACCATTTCCTTCCTCAATCGCCCTGAGGATTTTGGCTGCCCAAGGTAAGCCCTCCCTACAGGGGGTACACCATCCGCACGATTCCCTGGCGAAAAAGCTCTCCAGATTGTGAAGCATTCCTACCGGGCATGTCTGATCGTCCAATACGATCATTGTGCCTGTTCCCAGACGGCTTCCAGCTTTTTGGACGGAATCATAATCCATCATAACATCGAGGTGTTGTTCTACCAGGAAATCTGTGGAAGCTCCTCCAGGAAGTGTCCCACGAAATTTTACCCCGTCCCTCATCCCTCCGGCGTTTTGTTCAATAATTTCCCTAATCGTGGTTCCCATGGGAAGTTCCCAGCATCCAGGTCTTTTGACTTTCCCACTAACGCCGTAAATTTTTGTTCCCCCGTCGTTACATTTACTTAATCCCCTGAACCATGCAGCTCCGTTATTAACGATGTGAGGGACATTGCAAAGAGTTTCAACGTTGTTGAGTAGGGTAGGCATGCCCCAGAGACCTGATTCTGTCTGGCGGGGAGCCTTGTGCCTGGGAATTGCCCTGTTGCCCTCTATTGAATTGGTTAAGGCCGTACCCTCACCGCATATATATCTACCGGAACTTACATGTAAGCTTAAATCAAAGTCAAAACCTGATCCGAGGATGTTACCTCCCAGGTAGCCTTTGTCATAGGCTTCATCAATAGCCTTTTGGATCCGTTGCGAAGCGAGAGTGTATTCAGATCGCAAAAAAATGTACCCAACCTGGGCGCTGACAGTGTAAGCGCAAATGATCATGCCTTCGATCAGTTGATGAGGATTTCCTTCCAGTAATACGCGATCCTTAAATGCTCCGGGTTCCATTTCATCGGCGTCTGCAATCAGATATCGGGGAAGAGGACTTTTGGACAAGGCCGGCATGGCGCTCCATTTCAGTCCTGTTGGAAAACCGGCTCCTCCTCTGCCTCGAAGATTGGAATCCTTGATCAGTTGCAAAATATCGCTCGGGTTAAGTTTCTTGAGAGTTTTAACGCAGGCCTCATAACCGCCCACCTTCTCGTAACTCGCAAGGCTAAGTGGTTCTCTACCGATTACAATGTGTTGGGTAAGAGGTTTGTCCATAAACGTCACTATTCGTAACTCTCGAATATGTCGTCGAGTTTGTCTGGGGTGAGGCAACCGTATAACTTTCCATCGATCATGATCGCCGGCGCCTGTTCACAAGCCCCTAAACACTGAGTTGGTAAAAGTGTGAAGCGACCGTCGGAGGTTGTCTCACCCAAGTCTATGCTGAGTCGTTTCCTGATGTGGTCAACAACAGTCTCAAATCCCATTATCCAGCAACTCACGCTGTCACATACCAGTATTATGTGCCGACCTACAGGTCGTCTGTAAATACGGTTATAGAAAGTTGCCACCCCATCGATTTCCTCAATAGTCAGGTTTAAAAATTCAGCGACTTCCCTCAGCCTTTCATCAGAAATCCAGCCATATGTCCTCTGAACAGTTTGTAGAGCCTCCAGGATTGCGCAACGGTTAGTCGGGCATGAATCTAATCCACACTGAATTTCGGATTTAATTTCATCGGATAGCATCGTTTATATTACCGATCTACATCAGCCAACACGTAGTCGATACTCCCAAGAATCGCAATGAGGTCGGCTATCGTCAGGCCTCTAGAAATGTACGGCGTCATCTGAAGATGAGCGAAGGATGGAGTACGTATTCGAGTTCGATAAGACATTGTGTTTCCATCACTAATCAAATAGTAGCTGTTCGCTCCTTTAGTAGCCTCAATCCGGAAAAAAGCCTCTCCCGGTTTGATTACAGGTCCCCAACTGACACTTAAAAAGTGGGTGATGAGCGTCTCTATATCTTTGACTGTGTGCTCCTTGAGAGGAGGTGTAGTTAACGGATGATCAGATTTGTACGGGCCTTCGGGCATGTTTTTCAAACATTGGTTTATTATACGCAGACTTTGTCGAAGTTCTTCCACTCTTACAACTGCCCTGTCATAACAATCTCCCTGGCTTGCCACTGGCACATCAAATTCTAGTTGATCATACCCCGAATAGGGTCTTTTTTTACGAAAATCCCAATCCAGGCCACAGGATCGTAATGCGGGGCCTGTTACTCCCCATTCTATTGCGTCATCCAGACTGTATGCTCCTACACCCTTCGTCCGAGCCTTGAATATCGGATTGCGCATGACCAACTTGTCATATTCTGCCAACCGTGCGGGAAAATATTCGATGAATTCGCCAACCATTTTATCCCAGCCTTTGGGAAGGTCCTGCGACACCCCACCGATTCTAAACCATGCTGGATGCATCCGTCCGCCGGTAATTGCCGAAACAATTTCGAAGACTCGTTCTCTGTCATTGAACATATAAAATACCGGGGACATAGCGCCCAAATCTTGGGCAAACGTGCCATACCAGACCAAATGGCTGGAAATTCTAAAAAACTCAGACATCATTATTCGGATGGTCTGAGCCTTTTGAGGAACAGTGATTCCAGCGAGTTGCTCCACAGCCTGAACGTAAGCAAAATTGTTCATGACTCCGCCCAGGTAGTCTATCCTGTCCGTGTAGGGTATAAAGGTATGCCAGGATTGCCGTTCGGCCATTTTTTCGGCGCCTCTGTGGTGGTATCCGATATCCATGGCCGCATCGACTATTTTCTCACCATCCAGAGCAAGTATAATTCGAAGGAGTCCGTGAGTTCCGGGATGTTGCGGACCGAAGTTCAGGAACATGAGGTCTGTGTCCTCGATGTCAAATTTCATACCCCATTCTTCAGGACTAAACTGTAGGTCTTTTTCTAGCGATTCGGCTTTTTCTTCCGGAAGCTGAAAAGGCCCTATTTCTGTAGCTCGAGCAGGGTGCTCTTTACGCAGCGGATGACCTTCCCAGGACGGTGGCATCAGAATTCGCTTGAGATGAGGGCGCCCTTCGAACTTCAAGCCGAACATGTCCCAGATTTCACGTTCGTACCAGTTAGCAGACGGCCAAATGTCGATAATACTTGAGATCGATGGATTTTGGCCTTTTAGAGGGGTTTTGACGCGGATATCCGAATTACGATCGAATGACAACAGATGATATACAACTGTAAAATCACTATCAGGCTGGCCTTGCCTGTTCTGACGAAGCCGTTCGTCGACGGCTGTCATGTCGTAGAGCATTCGGAACGGCTTGGAAATATCTCTCTTGAGATGCCTCAAAATTTCGGGAACTTTTGTAGGTGTTACCCATATGGTCGGAATGCCGTCTCGTGTAGACTGTTCAGAAAGGATCGATTCACCAAATAAATTCTCCAAATCCTGCACTATGTCTGTATTCAGATCCATAATACCTGGTAAATAACTCCTAGAGTTTTTCAGGTGACGGCAATGTAGTGATCTGTCTCCTGACGTCGGCTTTCAGGTCCCGCATGGATGGTCTATTTGGCCGGGCAACATTTTGAGGGCCCGCAAATCTGCTAATTGGCCTCCGTTCGTTACCCACCATCTCCTGAAGGAGAGTCAACCCTTCTAAAAATGCGTCAGGCCGAGGAGGGCATCCAGGCACATAAACATCTACGGGCAGAAATTTGTCTACGCCCTGAACTACACTGTAAATGTCGTACATTCCCCCCGAATTGGCGCAAGACCCCATAGAAATTACCCAGCGAGGCTCCATCATTTGCTGATACATTCTTCTGATTATGGGGGCCATTTTGACAAACACGGTACCCGCTATAACCATTAGATCAGCTTCCCTGGGGGTTCCTCTGAGCACTTCTGCCCCAAAGCGCGCCACATCGTATCTGCTTGTAAACGCAGTAGCCATCTCTACATAGCAGCACGACAGCCCAAAATTGAAAGGCCATATTGAATACTTCCGACCCCATGCGATCAAATCCTGAGCTTTGGTTAAAATCACACTTGAACGAACGGCGGCTTCAACTGTTTCAGTTTCTAATGGTTGCCCAAGGGCTTGCGGTTTTGTCAAAGTCCAGCGCATGATGACCTTTCGTATCAATAAAATTAGCCTAAATTTTTATCAATTTCTCTAAAGTTCTTCGAGGCAGCCAGTTTCCCTGATGGTGTCAATCACGTTGCCTTTGGACGGTTCTTTCTTTGCTCAATATTTCCAAGGCTCCTGAACGCCACAAATATACCAATGAAATAGTTAAAACACCTATGAAAACCAGAATTTCCAAGTAACCAGGCCACCCCAACTCTCGAGCCGCGACTGCCCACGAAATGATAAAAAGAGTTTCGAGGTCAAAAATAACAAAAAAAACAGCTATAAGATAAAAAGTGGCGTTGAAACGTATACGGGCTGAACCGGTAACAACCATCCCGGATTCATAGGGGTCACCACTAGCTCTCTCCTTGTGACTCTCACCAAGTAAATAAGAAAGCCCCACCATAACAGTTGCAATGGCTATAGCTGCAAAAAAATAAATGACCAAAGGCCAGAGAGTGGTATTCAAAACTGGGCCTCCACATTTCTGTTCGAGTATTATTCCCCAGCCTACTTTCAGATATAACATTACAACATAAAATTTATGATTTCAATTTTTTGGCGGAAGCTAAATTGGATGTCCGAGGCGCTTCGACACCTCTTACTGTCACTGATTAAGGTTTTATCAATGCACCTGTTTGCTACGGAGCACAGCTCAGAAGCATTTCTGGTTGGATAGGCGCTCTGAAATCAATAGACATCATGAAGCTCAGAATGAATATGGTCATAACAGAGAAGATGAAAAGCCTTCTGGCCCACAAACGCTCGTCGGAAACTTCATAGCCTGAGCAGGCCAAACACAGCCAGGAGGTGCCCAGGGCGATCGTTACTACGAGGGTGCTATAACCGGTATAAGAAGTGGTCCGAAGGTTTGAGACACTTGAACGCGATCTTTAGGTGCAAGCTGCTTGTTCATGCTGCTACCCTCT
>JBMFSZ010000047.1:0-13277 GCA_049967315.1 Desulfomonilaceae bacterium | reverse complement strand
TTTCTATAATTCAAAATGAAGCCCATGATGACGCCAACATCATTTTTGGGGCCGTAATTGATGAGGATATGGGCGACGCGGTTAACGTAACTGTCATAGCTACAGGTTTCGGAAGAACTGAGAGCGGGATTCTAGAAAAAAATGATTCTCTGGCCTTTCCGAAAAATGGCTCCCCAGTTGTTGATGAAGTTAAAACGGAAAGACCTGTTGCACGAACTATCGTTCCCAGCGAGCCAAGGAATTCTCAAATTCCGGCTTTTATTAGAAAGAGCCAAAGGGAGAAGGTTAGTCGTCACCTTAATATTGTAGATGACTTCTCTCTTGAAGGCGAAGAAGATCTTGATATTCCGACTTTTTTGAGAAAACATGCCGATTGATTCATTTCACATTATCCAATTTTCGTTAGGGAGAAATAGAGACTCCCTAACGAACAATCAGTTTACTATTTTAATAAACTAATTCTAACGGGCCTTTTTGGTTATTTTCCTATGGGGAAACAAGTTACAAAACGGTCTGGAACAGGACAGGCTCGCATTTCCCTGGCGCTAGTCTATCCAAACACCCGAAAGGTTGGATTGAGCAGCCTTGGCTTTCAATTTTTGTGGAACAAACTGCTCGAGTCCAAAATATTTACACCTGAGCGTTTTTTTGCGAGCGAAACCATGCTTAACAAGCCGGCTGGTTCAATTGTGCCAGTTTCTGAAGAAAATCATATACCGTTGAACAAATTCCAGGTAGTGGCTTTCAGCATCCCGTTTGAAAACGACTATTGGATCGTCCCCAAGATGCTCATTAGCGCTGGCATTGCGCCTTTACAGCAAAATAGAGGACGTTTGGATCCAATAGTTATCGCTGGTGGGGTATCCGTATCTATGAACCCTGAAGCGCTCGGAGCCTTTTTCGATTTGGTTTTCATAGGGGAAGTTTTAGGCGCTATAGATGACCCAAATAGTATGTGGGGAACCTTAGCCGACTCTTATTGCTACAATCCTAGGCAGAGCCGTGGAAAAACATTAGAAAACTTTCAGCATGTTGCTGGAGTATATGTTCCAAGCGCCTACAAATTCAAATTTCAAGACAACGGTACTATCGAACGAATAGAGTCATTGGCTGGATTCCCTCAGACGGTTGCCGCAGTGAAAAGATCCCATACAATCGATGAAGCCCCGATGGCGATAATCGACAGCCAGAAGACAGGTTTTTCAAACTCGTGTTTAGTGGAGATAAATCGAGGCTGTGGCAGAGGTTGCCGATTTTGTTCCGGAGGGTGGATTCATCGCCCTGTTCGTTTCTACAAATACCTTAACTTTAGAGACCAATTGGGCATTCCTCTGACAGCAAAGCAGACTATTGGGCTTGTTGGCTCTGACCTGGCTTCTCATCCTGAACTTTTGGATATTCTGAATGATATCGTGGATCGAGGAGGAACTTTTTCCCTGTCTTCCATCAGGCCAGAAGGTTTGAGCGATCAAATAATAGAGCTGATTGTCCGGTCCGGCCAGAAGACCGCCACTCTTGCTCCGGAAGTAGCGTCAAATCGGTTGAAACAAGTGATTGGTAAAGAAATCCCATCAGATCTGTTCTTTGAATTAACAGAGAAATTGGTTAGCGCGGGTCTTCCCAATATACGATTTTATTTCATGGTAGGTCTTCCAAATGAGACGGAACAGGATGTCAAAGAGATAGTAGATTTTGTATTGAACGCGAGGGAAATTTTTCTTAGGGCTTCTCGTAAAATGGGCAGAATTGGTAGGATTGGTGTTCAATTAAACCCCTTTGTACCAAAACCGTGGACTCCGTTTCAATGGGCTCAGGCGCTTCCCAGAAAACAATGGGAAAGGAGAATACAGATAGTTAAATCTGATCTACGTAAAATCGATAATGTAGTGGTAAGAAGTGAGTCTACGCGAAGTTCTGAAATTCAGGCTGTCTTGAGCAGGGCTGATCGACGGATCACGAATTTCTTGATTAACATGGCTAAAGAAGGGAGCTTTAGCCTTTCCTGTTTTTCAGATTCTAAACCAGAGCCTCAGTTTTATTCAGAGCGTTTACGTGAAAGGGACGAAATTTTCCCGTGGGATGTTGTAAATCACGGAGTAGACAAATTAAGACTGCGAGCCATATTTGACAAGTCCATTTCGTCCTGGAAGGAATGATCGAATGTACTTTCCCAAAATTGATAGAAACAAATGTACGAAATGTTTGTTTTGCGTTAAAATATGCCCCAAGGATGTTTTTGAAATTTCAGATAATGAAGTTCAGATTGCAAATCCAACGTCTTGCAATGGTTGTGAAGCCTGTGTTGTGGAATGTCCTGAAGACGCCATAAGTTTGCTGGATACTTAACTAGTTATTATTGTTAATTCTATGGTTTTTGATGATGTCCTTATTAATCATCTATCTAAAAGATTGAGACAGAGGATTTTCAAAAATGGAGGATCATATGGAGGACAAAAATGCTGTCGTTGGTGTTTACAAGAGCCACTCTGACGCTGAACAATCCATCAAGGAACTGCAAGAAGCTGGTTTCGATATGAATAAGCTGTCGATTGTGGGGAAAGACTATCACACAGAGGAACATGTGGTGGGATATTACTCCACTGGTGACAGAATGAAAGCTTGGGGAAAATTGGGAGCGTTTTGGGGAGGTTTGTGGGGGCTTTTGTTCGGGGCTGCATTCTTTTTTGTTCCAGGGATAGGCCCTGTTGCAGTAGCTGGACCCTTGGTCACCGCGATTGTGGCGGCATTAGAGGGAGCCGTTGTTGTAGGCGGGTTAAGCGCTTTGGGCGCCGGGCTTTTCAGCCTTGGTATTCCCAAAGAAAGTATCATTAAGTATGAGACAAAGCTCAAGGCCGAGAAATTTATTCTGATAGCGCATGGAACTGTAGACGAAACTCAAAAGGCAAAGGAAATCCTGGAGAAAACCGCCGCCGAAGAAATCAACCTACATGTAGCAGGAGAATAGGAGCTTTATATGTATGCCCCCTGGAACCGAACGATTTTCATTAATTATTGGATATTTCCCTTAATAACTCTATATCTTCCAACATCATGCCAGCGCCTCTGACTACAGTTGTTAAGGGATCATCCGGAATTACTACAGGGACTCCAATTTCTCTTCTGACCCGAAGATCGAGATTTTTCAGTAATGACCCGCCACCTGTCAAAACGATCCCAGTATCAATTATATCTGCAGCCAACTCGGGCGGGCATTGTTCCAGAGCTGATTTTACATTGTCAACTATAGTATTGACGGAATCCATTATAGCAAGCGTTATTTCATTCGAATTAATTGTAATTGTTTTTGGAATCCCATCCATCAGATCTCGACCTTTTATGTCGATTTCCTCTTCATCATCATCTTGAACAAAAGCTCTACCTATGAGAATTTTAATTTGTTCCGCCGTAGAAGGTCCAATCAAAATACTGTAGTTTTTTCTGACAAAGTTTAGGATGTCGTTATCCAGTTTATCACCGGCGATTTTGATAGAGTTGCTGTAAACAACGCCCGTCAAGCTTATAATCGCTACTTCTGTAGTTCCTCCCCCTATATCTACGATCATGTTGCTCATTGGCTCGGTAACGGGTAAACCAGCCCCCATGGCTGCCGCCATGGCTTCTTCTACTACAAAGACTTCACCAGCTCCGGCGTTTAAAGTAGCGTCTCGCACAGCACGACGTTCTACTGGTGTCACGCCCGAGGGCACAGATATGATGACTCTGGGACGAACGAAAGCTTTACGTCCATGTGCTTTCTGAATGAAAAACTTGAGCATCAGACTAGCTATTTCATAGTTTGCTATTACTCCGTCTCGCAATGGGCGGTAAACCTCGATTGACCCTGGAACACGACCAATCATCTTTTTAGCTTCTGTTCCCACCCACACTTCGGAGCTTCTTTTATCCCGTTTTCTAATTGCAACAACAGACGGCTCGTCAACAACTATGCCTTTCCCAAGGCTATATACGAGGCTATTTGCCGTGCCTAAATCCACAGCCAAGTCTTTGGAAATTTTGGAAGCTATAAAATTGAAAAGCATTTAGTTCCATCCAAATGCAACAAATCATGGAATTGACGTAACCAAACATTAACAGAATCGATCCAGGATCAGGTATCAGAATTTCGCAAATTTAAACCAAGTGTTCGTAACCTCTACTTTTTGTTTCATAACTTGATTTCGATTATCGAATTGCGTTTCAACTCGTCAATCCAGTCTTTCATTCGTGCCTGTGTGAGTTCAGATCTTAAAATGGAAAACACTTTGTTGCGGACTTTAGCATATTCTTTTGCTTCCTCGGGGGATAAAATGCCGAGCTTTTTTATTTGCTTAGCCTCGCTATCAGTTAGGTTTTGACTACTTTCAGCTTTGACATTCTGCTGTTCACGTTGCTGAGCCGCTTTGGCTTTTTGCTCAGTTTGCCTTTTTTCGTATTCCTTTTTCCAGCGTTTTTCCAGTTCTTTTCGGGTTCTTTCGGGTATGGGGATACTCTTCTCTTTACGATTTTTCGCATCATCAAGATAAAACATCAACACGGCATTCCCTGATTTAAGCGGCGGGGTGAGATCTCCGACTTTCATGTGTTGAACCATCTTTTGTAGCTGAGGAACCATGTCTTTGTAGTCCATATATCCCAAGTCACCGCCACTTTTTGCCCATGTGTCCTGCGAATACTTTTTTGCCAGTTTACCAAAATCTTCCCCGGTTTGAGCGGCCTGAAAAATTTTTTTGGCGGTCTCCATGACCTTTGCCACATCCTTGGGTTTTTTTTCTCCAGCAATTTTTAGCGTGATTTGACGTAGCCTAATTTTACCACCCGTAAATATTTGTTCTTCCGTCGGGACATTGGGTTTTTCTGATTGTTCCGGCGGACGGGCAGGTGTCATTTCATCAATTAGTTTTTGATATTCTTCGTTTATTTCAGAGGAATGTTTTTTGTAGTATTTTTCCGCGTCTTCCTCACTTATGGGGGTCTTACGAGTTACTTCTGACTCAATCAGTTTCGTTAGACGAAATTGGCGAATCATCAATTTTCTATAGTCAGCATAACTGAGTCCATTGGCAGCCAGAAAGAGGACGAATTGCTCATCTGAAAGATTGTTACGCTTTTTAATTGATTCAATACTCGCGTCAACCGCTTTGTCATCAAGTGTGACGCCTTTCTTGGCGGCTTCCTGTTCGAGTAAGTGAATTACTACAAGTTCATCCAAAATTTCTCTTTCTGTCGGCCATTTCCCGGGAGGAACTACTCCTAAAGGAAGATTCATCAGGCTTCTAATCAGGGGTTGTTTTTGCTTTTTGACTTCGGATTCCAGGATGACATCAGAGTTTACAATGGCTGCAATCCGGTCTGAATAAGTCGCCGCCCGAACCGAGTTCGCGAAGGCTAGAAAAGTAAAGATTAAAATAATAGGTATCGAGAATATTTTAGATTTCATTTTCGTATTCCAAATGATTTTTTCTTGAACAATCTGTATTTGATCGTAGGTTGTCCTTCTTCTCTAACTATGGTTGCCTGATCGATCTTTTGTTCATTTGTCAAGTATAGTAGGGCTCTGAGAGTGCTGAGAGCTATTTTAACTCGTTGCTTAGGGTCTGCTGTACTTATTTTTAACACGAGTTTATTGCCGGGTGTTATTGTGGCGTTTTGTTTCGTCTGAACCCATTTTATCAACGATTCTGGGGCTAACGATGTTGATTCACTAAAAGAGATTATCAAATTTCCTTTAGTATAGTCTATTTTGAGAACCAGAAGTTCTTTCATGATTAGCCGAATCGTCATAATATTTAGCAGAGTTTCAACCTGGTCTGGGGCTTTTCCATATAGATCGACAATTTCTTCCTCTATGCCATCTATTTCATTTTGACTTGAAGATCTAGACAACCTTTTGTAAAAATTCATTCTTTGATTCGCGTCAGGGACATAGGTATCAGGAATATAAGCTTCTACTTTTAAATGGACCTCGGGATCAATTTTTGTTTCTGGTTTTTCTCCTTTTAACTCCTTTACAGTCTCTTCAAGCAGGTCGAGATACATCTCATAACCAACCTGGTTGACGTGTCCTGATTGCGAAACACCTAAAATATTACCCGTTCCTCTTATCTCCATGTCTCGCATAGCTACTTTGAAACCTTGCCCGAGTTCTGTATGTTCCTGAATTACGGCCAGTCTTTTTACAGCATCCTGAGTCAATAGGGTTTCGGGAGGAGTCAGCAGGTAGGCATAAGCCCTGACATTTGATCGACCAACTCGACCCCGAAGCTGATACAAATCAGCCAGACCGAACGTGTCGGCGCGTTCAATGATGATTGTATTTGCTCTAGAAATATCAAGGCCGGATTCGATTATACTTGTGCAAACCAACACGTTTATTTTTCCGGTGACAAAATCAAGCATTACCCGCTCAAGTTGATTGTCTGTTTGCTGACCATGCGCTATTCCAAATCTGGCTTCCGGGACAAGTCGCTTTAAGACGTTTGCTTTCTGATAGATAGTTTGGACTCTATTGTGTAAATAAAATACCTGTCCGCCGCGGTTTAGCTCTTTGACTATGGCTTCACGCACTACCTCATCCGTCTGTTTCAAAACGTGGGTTCTTATTGAATGTCGGTTAGTAGGTGGCGTCTCAATAACTGACATGTCTCTAATACCAGTTAACGAGAGATTTAGCGTTCTTGGAATTGGCGTTGCTGTAAGCGTCAAGATGTCAACATGGGCTTTATATTTTTTGATGCGCTCCTTGTGCGCTACTCCGAATCGTTGTTCTTCATCTAGAACCAACAACCCGAGGTCTTTAAATTTTACGTCCTTTTGAAGAAGTCGATGCGTCCCCACAATTAGATCGATTTTGCCTTCAGCAAGTTTCTTTATTATTTCCTTCTGTTCTGTCGAGGTCCTGAATCTTGAGATCATTTCCACATTTACTGGGTAATCAGCAAAACGTCTCGAAAAAGTGTCAAAATGCTGCTGTGAAAGAACCGTTGTTGGTACCAGAACTGCGACCTGCTTCCCATCCATGATCACTCTAAAAGCCGCTCTGATGGCAATTTCAGTTTTTCCATAACCAACATCCCCGCAAATCAGTCGATCCATTGGGCGATCCGAATCGAGAGCTTCCATCACATCCTGAATAGCTTTTGCCTGGTCTGGAGTTTCCTCGAATTCAAATGCAGCTTCAAATTCTGCGAATTGCTGATCGCAAGGTGAATATGGAGATCGGGAGGAAACTTTTCTTAACGCGTAAATTTCTAGCAATTCTTTGGCCATTTCCCTAATGGATTTTTTAATTCTGGCCTTGGTTTTCTCCCAGCCTTTTGACCCCAATCTATCCACACGCGCGGGGGTTTCTGAGCCTGAAACATACTTTTGAATTGATTGCAATCTTTCAACAGGGTGATAGAGAATATCTCCCCCAGCATACTCGATTACCATCACCTCTCCCTCGACCCCGTCAAATTCTTTGCGCGTTAACCCTCTAAAAATACCTATCCCGTAATTCTCATGGACTACTGCCTCTCCTTCGGAAAGATCAGTTAGAGACGAAACAAATGCGCCTCGAGCGTGCTTACGCAAGGGGGCGCGCACCCTGGGGCCAAAGATCTCCTCCTCAGTTAACAGGACCAAACCAATTTCTTCGATACGAAATCCTGTAGTCAACGAGCCCACGTAGAGATAAATGCCCGGTGAGATGTTGGACTCCAAATGCGGAGTGTCGAATCCCGAACCCTGAAACCGAATGCGCACATTATAAGGTTCCAATAACTTTAGGAGGCGTTGAGCCTGACCAACGGTGTGACTAACTATGTATACTTCGTTACCTACGTCCCTCCAGTTTTCGAGCATTTTTACCAGGGTATGCATGACGCGGTCATGAGCCTTTTCCTTGGTGAGGGTTGGTTTGATATCAACATTTGAAACACAGCTAACTCTTAGGCTATTGGTTTCTTTCTTTTCGATCTCTAGATCAGCAACTACCACCGTTCGAAACAATTCAAGCTGTTCTCTGAAATACTCCTCAGAAATATATAAATATTCAGGATCAGGAACAGGGTAGCCACTTTCGGTAGCCGACTTGAATCCGTGAAAGACCTCTTGCACATGATCCTCAAAAGATCTTTTGATAGTCTCGTCGTCGGGAATCAAAATCAGAGTTTCACTCGCTAGATAATCAATAAATGCTCCCAGATTCCCTCTAAAATATGGAAGATATAGTTCAATTCCCGGGAACCTTATCCTGTGACGAAAATCGTCTAACAACCCCTGGCGAATCCTCCTTTCCACACCTCTCAACTCACAAGCCTCGACAAGTTTGCTCAGCCCATTTTCGAGGGCCTCTCCTTGAGGTATAGACATTCGGATAGGACAAACTATTATCTCATTCACTGAGTCTAATGATCTTTGGTTGGAAGGATCAAAGAACCGGATCGATTCTACGTTATCTCCTATTTGTTCGATTCTTATTGGATTTAGATACAACGGTGAATATATGTCTACGATAGATCCTCTGGCCGCAAAATCGCCTACATCCTCCACTAAAGGAGCACGGTTGTACCCTGCTCCTATCAAATTGTCACACAATGAATCTCTGTTAATTTCATTACCAATTGAAATGTTGAAAATGAGGCTATTGAACTCAGACCGAGGCATTATTTTTTGGGCTATTGAGGCTATGCTGATAGTAATAACCTTCGGAACGACGGGTGAGCCCAAGCGAAACAGACAGGTCATACGATCTGACCAAACTTCAGGTTCGAACCCAGTCACCGAATATGGGGCCGTTGATATTTCCGGGTAGTGTATTACAGGAGAACTCTGGGGGTCGGTTTGGTTTTGATCCAGTCCCAAATAAAATCTTAGATCGTTTGCTGCCCTTGAAGCTGAATCATCGTCTGAATGTATCCATAAAATTGGTCTGCATTTTCTTTTTATGGACATTGCGATCAGAAACGCTGGCGCGGACCCTTTTAGGCCGTAAATTCCACCATTTTCATGGGATTGACTTAAAAATTTTAGTGCTTTGAAAAAAGTAGCATCCAGTGGCGATAACAAGAGATTTTTCTTTCTAAACTCAAATTGTGTTAATTTTAAGGTCTAGCACATCGGTGGTCATAAAAAAAGCTCGGCAGGTATTAATTTTCACTTTCAACTTCGGACTGTTCCAGCTCCATGGAAGGTTCCTTTTCAATTGTAGATTTTGGTTTCGTCGAAGTTTATAAACCCCATGTGATATATTAGAATGAGTGAGGATAAATTGCTTTTTTGTTCGCCGAGGCCTTTTGCTGGCGAGATATAAAAGCCTTGTGGGAGTATAGTTTTGGCAATTAAACAAAATATATTGGGGAATGGTCGCTTTTTTCTCGGGATCATCTACTTTTTGAGTGGCCTCACGGTAGCTTTAATGGGGCTTTTACAATTGAAAGTTCTTTTCTTTCAATTTAAGCCGTATTTTCCTTTTTCAGTTCCAAACGATGCCTTAGAACGTTTACTCAACTCATTGCCTTTTGTTTTTTCCTCGTTTATAATCCTCGTCTCTTCTGTTGCTGGATTTTTATTTGGCATCCAATGGTGTTTCAGAGGTCTGGCAAATTGTACAAAAAGGTTCAAGGTCGCCAGCGATCCAGGTGTTTTGGCTGAGAAGAATTCCATAATATCATCGCTATTCTTGGTTGGAGAGTCTAGTTCTAAATCTAAACCCCTACCAAAATTGTCATTTAGCAATTTTTTTTTCCGATGGTTTAGTCCTGCTACACATGGTGTGATCAAAATAATTTTACGATCCATTTTCAAACAGATTTTTCTGATATTGGTTATCCTTGCGTTTGCAAGGGCATTTATAGTGGTTCCTCTTTTTTTTAACAGGCGTTTTGATTCCCAATTTTCGTTTACACTGCCTGACTTCCACGGATTATGGATAATCATCGGTTTGGTAATTGTGCTAAATGTATTGATTCTTCTCAGTTTCGTTTCAATCAAGAAAAAAACTTTCGATTACGATACCTGTGACCTCCTCGTTTCAGGGAGGGCCACCATCGCATTCTTCTTGGCCATTTTCGAGGAATTGTGCGCTTTGATCGGTTCCGGAAGTTTACAGGGTAATGGAGCGTCCCGGTTTGAGTTCGAGGCGCAGCATGGCGTTTTTGCTGCTGCGAATCTTTTTGAATCGTATCCGCAGCGCAATCTCAGACCAGTAAACCAGGTAGTTTATTTTCTGATACTTTTAATACCAGTATGTCTCATTTGGGGATTTCATATTTTAATTCACTTTCAAACATCTTTGCCCGCAGTGGATTATCAGACGTTTTTTTCCAGGTATTTCCCGGCGATGCTGGTAGAAATCATTTTTGCCTGTTTTTTACTTTTTGCCGCTTCCTATTGCGGAAAATTGGCCGATAGAATTTTTCAGATAAGCCGTTTTGAGTCGTATTTACTGGTATGTAGGTGCGTGCCCATAATCCCTGCAGAGCAACCTACGAATCATCCTATAGAAAATATCAATCCTCAACCCCAAGGCAAATGGTCTGAAGTTACCGGCCCCGAAAAGAATTTGGTCGGGTGGCTCAAAAGTCCCGAGACGCTAACTAAATTTTCGGCCCACGTAATGTGGGCTCGAATTACCACAGAATCTTCGGCGCCATCCGGTATCCGAAATGTTACTTCCTTTTGTCAGGATCAGAACCTTACGGGATTCGTGGACACGATTCTGAACGCCTTAAAAAGTGTGAATTTTGAAACAATGGAAACTTCTAAGACAGCTCCACGTCTACAAGATAATTAAAGACCCTCAGGGCAACAATTTCGTATCCCTGAGGGTCTTTTTATGCAGCGTTGGAAATTTTAAATCCTGAAACTATAGCTCCAACCATGAATGCGAATACAATGATTGACCTAATAGTAGTTTGGCGGTCTTTACATAGTCAATCTCTTGTTTACTCATTCCTGTTGTATCGACATCCTCACCATCGAATACCCGGCCAACCAAATTCTCGAGTTCCATGCTCTTGTCATGAGCTATGTTTACGATAACATCGTCGAAACCATCAAGAATAGCCGAAGTAATGCCACATTTTTTCAAAATACAAAGATAAACCTGGTTCAGAATGTCCCTTAGTTCATCCGGCGAACCGTTGGAACAATTGGACAACCCGCAAGTCGATTGAGATCCCGGAGCCAGATCAGGCAGCCATTGCATGAAAGTAGTACAGCCCTGAAGCTCCTTTTGTTGGGAGGAAACCGGCACAACGATTGGGTCGAACCAGATTTTTCCAAGATCAATGCCGTGCTCGGCTGTCTGGGTCATCATGCTGTCCAACAGAACTGCTCTCTCGTTCTCGTCTCGAGGGATGCCTTCCGGTCCCCACATGAGGCCGACCATGTCGCAGTCATATTTGTTAACCAGCGGCAGTTGCAGCGCCATACGTTCCGGAGTGGCCATGATTGAGTTAATTACTGCCCGACCCTTTAGTTGCCTGTACACCTGCAGTCCCGCTTCGACGGCGTCATTATTGGTGGTGTCCAGAAACAAAGGTAAGTCTGTGACTTCCTGCACAGTTTTCACGAGCCACTGCATCATTTCGGGGCCCCCTTTACGGGCCGGTCCGAGATTGAGATCCAGAAGATCCGCGCCTCGTTCAGTTAATTTTACCGCCCATTCCTGAATTGGTTTGGGGTCCTTTTCCCGCATGGCATTGCCCGTAAATTTCGACATGATATTGATGTTTTCAGCCACCACCTTTATCATCGAACGAGTACCTCCTGATTTATCTCCTGTTCCGTCACGGAACCATAATTATTGGATTATTAAAATATCACAGCTAGTGGGCTTATCAAAGCTGATTCCTATTCGGCTTTTAACGCATAGGATAGGGCCCTGGCATGCGGAAGATGCTGAAGCCAGGGCCGTAGAGAACTATAGCAAAACTATGAAAATTACGCGAAATTTTGCCTTAGATAGGCCGGTATATGAGCGCCTTCACGCGGACCGATCGAGATTTCCCAATCCGATAGCTCTTCTTCGAGATCTCCGCTAATGATGGCTGCTGCCCCTGGGATTACCAGTTTCTTATTATTAGTCTTGTCGGCAATTCCGCAGGACTTAACAAATGGGCCGATTACATCGCCTACGAATTTTCCTGCGGCCCAAGCCGTGAGCACTGAGAGCCCATCGGTATTGAGCACGAGAAGCCATGCAGGAACCCTACTGGATTCAATTTCGCCCGAAACGATAAAGTAAGTGAGAGAGAAGTTACTGGTAATAAGTACCGGGGACTTATCGTCAGGATTGTTAATTGGATATATTCCTTGTTCCGTTGTCATAGGCCGTTGTGGATCAGTAAATATATTGAGCCTCTGTAACAGCAACGGGAAGAGGACCTCTCCTTTGAAATCGCTTAAGATTTCAATACCAGCATATTTTGAAATAAAAGTACCGGCTGCAATAGTTTCGTCGACAGGGTTGTCTGACATTGCACATGGAAATACCATTGTGGGGAAACCTAGTGGCCTGTACAGATTTTCCAAAGCCAGTCTTCGTATCATGACCTGGTCTCTCAACTGCTGCGCGATCTCCATGTTGTCGGTTGAAAGCACTATGTCCTTGTGCCCATTGGCCATTAGCTTTGCGGAAAGCTTGGCAACGTCACCAACTTTTCCTGCCTTAACAGCTATTGGGCAATCGAATTCTTTGGCTAAGGCCGACATGGCGTCTAGGTTGCCTTCCGTGGCAGCGAACAGCAAGGGTTTGTTTTTCCCAACTTCTGCGAGCGCTGCTTTGAGAGAGTCGATATTTTCACTCATTAACACAATCGCCGCTCCGGCCTCATTTGCCTTTTTGGCGACCGATGCAAACCGTTCCTTCGAATCGTCATCCTTGACTGCGACCAATTCTGGCTTTAGAGTCAACCCCACTCGTTCGTATCGCAATTCCTTGAATGCCTGGAGCTTACCGTCCACCGCAGAATCACCCTCTTTGGTGGAAATTAAACAACCTAGGCCAGTTGGGTTGTTAAACGTTTTTTCGTGGCGGAAGAGCACTGTTTCGCCACCAACCTTTACGGCTGCCGCATCGACTCCAATTTGAACAGTTCTAATAGGAGGAGCCGAGGCCGAAGCGAGCTTTTCTTTCGCGTCTTCAGAAACATATGGACACTGTGCCAATTCGGCCTTTCCAGCGGCCAGATTCATAGCGAAAGCGAGACAGGTGGGAACGCCGCATTCCCCGCAATTTTTCTTCGGCATCATTTTAAATATCTGAATTCCCGAAAGCGCCATCGATAAAACCT
>JBMFSZ010000046.1:0-13285 GCA_049967315.1 Desulfomonilaceae bacterium | reverse complement strand
TTTTTCTCGCACAAAAAATTGACCCTTGGATAGTATACTTCCTCGCGCTGACAGATTCACTCGATGATCAATCACTAATGAATTTCGCCGGCAATCTCGCGATTCCGGAGCCACATGTAAAACACATTGTTAAGGAACGCCGAGAGCTGAAATGGATCCTTAGTCTTCTGGACCGGCAGAAATTGATAAAACCCAGCGAAATTTTCGTTACGCTCAACAGATTGTCGATGGAGTCATTGCTTTTCATGATGTCTAAGACTTCAGAAGAGCAAAGTCGTAGGTCCATATCAGAATTCATAACCAAGCTGCGGCATGTTCGACCAGCAATTACCGGGAAGGATCTCAAGGAAATGGGCTATCCACCGGGCCCAATATTTGGTTCCATATTGAACTCCCTACGGGAAGCCCGGCTAGACGGTTTCGTCAGAAATCTGGATGAGGAAAAAAAATTTGTAAAAACGTTTTTCCCTTTGGAATCCAGGGCAGTGGTAAAAAATCTTACTGCTGACGTAGATGTGTTGGAATGAAAAAATTAATGTTGTATTATATGTGAGCAGCTTCGATGTGCGCGCTCCCCTAGTGTTTGCCCTCAGGTACCAACAGGGTGAAAATAAGCTAAACAGTATTTAATTAGGCGGTCACCGGGTAGATGAGCCCGGGAAGCAATAATGCCTGCTCGAAGGCAAATTTATAAGTATTTCCCAGGGAGGAACGAAATGGAAACTCAGAGCCCCAAATCGGTTAAAATTTTTGATATCACCATGAGAGACGGATCCCAAAGTAAAGTCGCCACCAGGATTAAGCTGGATGACTTACTTAAAATCGCTGGAAAACTGGCTGATACAGGAATCTACGGCGCTGAGACCTGGGGAGGAGCAACCTTTGACGTCTGTGTTCGTTACCTGAGAGAAGATCCATGGGCCAGAGCTCGCATACTCAAAGACGCTATGCCTAACGTCAAAAGCATGATGTTGATCAGGGGCCAGAATCTAGTCGCTTACTCCAATTTCCCAGACGACGTGGTCTACAAATTTGTGCAAGCCTCAGCACGAAACGGGATTGATGTTTTCAGAATTTTTGACGCGCTTGATGACGTGAGAAACCATGAATGTGTAATAAAGGCCGTGAAGGAGGTTGGTAAGATAGCCGAAGGGGCCGTATGTTACACCATAAGCCCTGTCCATACTATTGACACCTTCGTTTCCAAGGCTCGGCAACTCGAAGACAAGGGAGTGGATCAAATTTGTATAAAGGATATGGCAGGTTTAATCGATCCTCAAACTGCGTTTCAGCTAGTATCCGCTCTGAAAAAGGCAGTGAATGTCCCTATCCATTTGCACACCCATGACAATTGCGGCCTTGGCATGATGTCTGTTCTAAAAGCTGTTGAAGCTGGATGTGAAATGATCGACTCAGTTTTGAGTCCGTTTTCGGGCGGCACGGGTCACCCCTGCACCGAATCCTTGGTGTTTTCACTTGAGCGATTCGGGTACAAGACTGGATGCGATTTGGAAAAGCTTACCAAAGCAGCCGAAGTAGCCAAAGCAGTGAGGATCTCATATTCAGAATTTGAGGCTCCTTATAGCGGAGTGGATTGTAAAATGCTTATAACTCAAATCCCTGGCGGGGTAATGTCAAACCTAACCAGCCAACTGAGACTACAAAACGCCCTGAATCGACTCGACGAAATTGTAGACGAGATACCAAAGGTTAGAGCAGACTTGGGTTATATTCCACTAGTGACGCCTACTTCTCAGATAGTGGTTTCTCAGGCCACTTTCAATGTGTTGCTGGGTAGGTACAAAATCATCGCTAACCACACTGCAAATTTATTAAGGGGAATGTACGGTGAAACGCCTGCGCCCGTTAACAAGGAACTCCAGGACCGTGTTTTAAAGGGAGAAAAACCCATTTCGGTTAGACCTGCGGAGTTACTCCCACCCATGTGGCCGGAGCTAGAAAAGAAATTCCCGGGATTAACTGAAGAAGAAATTCTAATACACGCTATTTTCCCACATGAAGCCCCGGGCTATTTTGAGAGCAGGGCATAGACAGCCAGGCGGAATCATCGTCCATCCCGGAGGTTTTTTCTAGAATTGATTATGACTGATTTGAAACCGTTTGATGGCGACTTTGAGAATCGCGTTCGGGCAAGTTTTGACCGACAACAAGTAATGAAAACCATAGGCGCCTCAATGACTTTAGTCGCGCCTGGTGAAGTTCATATCGAGCTGCCATATTGTCAGAGCTTGACTCAGCAGCACGGTTACCTTCATGCCGGAATAGTGACCATCATCGTTGACAGCGCCTGTGGTTACGCCGCTTTCAGTCTCATGCCACCAGATTCAGAGGTGCTTACAGTCGAATACAAGGTCAATTTTCTCCACCCCGCCAAAGGGGAAAAATTCATTTCCATTGGAAAGGTTCTTAAACCTGGACGAACCTTGACTGTTTGCTCCGGGACCGTGCTTTCCTGTGGGAATGATGGAGAGAAGGCGATCGCCAAGATTCAGGCCACGATGATGTCGGTCACTGGCTAAATTCGAATACGTAACATTTTAGATATTGTAGATTCAAGGACTGTTCAATTAGAATAGGTCTTCGATTTGCCCTTAAGGAGTTTGTCATGAAAAGGCTATCAACGGTCTTTATAGGCTTGGTGGCAGGACTGCTTCTTTTGTTGGGAGGCAATGTCCTTTCTGTCGCCAGTGAGACAACAACCTCAAAAATATCAGCCACTGCTAGTTCGAAATTGGGCGACGAACAAGTAGCTTACCGCACACATTACCGGCCGTACTGTTATAAAGTGAAACGTTGTGTCCGAATTAACAGGTTTGGCCACTGCATACGGTGGAAGTGGATCAGGGTTTGCCCAGGCTGGAGGGGATAAGTTTGACAGATCAATCAAAGCAGTTGAGGAAGCCAATAGCGGCCACATCTCAAATGAAAAAGCTGATGGCCGCTCATTTTCTGGAACTTGATGAGGCGAAAAAGACAGGGCGGCAAAAAGTCGCGTGGTGTACCTCAGTTGGCCCAGCCGAGTTGCTGCACGCCATGGGGTTTCTCGTTTATTATCCGGAAAACCATGGCGCTCTACTGGGGGCAACACGCCTCGCCACAGAACTAATTCCCCTGGCAAACGCCGTGGGCTACTCACCGGACATATGCTCCTATTTAACGGCTGATGTCGGTTCCTATTTGAAAGGCCTGACACCTCTGACCAGGGCGTACGGTATCCAGAGTGTTCCGAAAGCCGACATTCTTGTTTACAATACGAATCAGTGCAGAGACGTTCAGGACTGGTTCTCTTTTTACGCCAGGGAATGGAATGTGCCTATCGTTGGGATCCATACTCACCGAAATATTGGCAAGGTCGAAGACTTTCATGTTGCGGACATCGTTTTTCAGATGAAAGCCATGATACCTGCTCTGGAAGAGGTTTCCGGAACCAAATTTGACATGGACCGGCTTGGCGAGGTGGTGGATCTTTCCCTTCAGTGCACCAGGTTGTGGCGTCGCGTATTGGAATGCGGAGCTGAAATTCCCGCCCCCTTAACTTTTTTCGACGCGACCATACACATGGCGCCAGCGGTTGTCCTCCGGGGAAGGCCCGAAGCCGTTGAATACTATAAACTTTTGCTGGCTGAGCTAGAAGATAGAATCAAACTCAAAGAAGGCGCGGTGAAAGGCGAACGCCATCGCCTGTATTGGGACGGGATGCCCGTATGGGGAAAACTTAGAGAACTTAGCGATCAATTCTACCAGCTTAATACAAACGTGGTGGCGTCAACATATTGTAATAGTTGGATATTCGATGCATTTGATCCGAAGCGACCTCTTGAGTCCATGGCTAGGGCTTATACTGAGTTGTTCATTGTTCGTGATGAGTCATTCAAAGAATCCTATATGGATAACTGGATAAAGAATTTTAGTATAGACGGGGTGATATTTCACGATGCAAAAACATGCCCCAACAACTCTAACGATAGATACTCAATGCCACAACGGATGGCAAAGCGCCTGAGTATACCAACTTTGGTCATTCATGGGGATCTTAACGACCTTCGATGTTACTCGGAGGAACAAACCAGGACAAACATAGAAGCGTTTGTGGAACAACTTGATCAGAAAACTCGGTAAAAGTTTGTCATTGGATCGCATTTCTTCTTTTGGTCCGGATGGAGTGTAAGACTCACGACGGTCATGAATTCGATCTTGATTGAATTAATGAAAAGCTTTCATCGCTCTTTAAACTATCACTGGGGAAAGAACATTGACTTACGACCTGGCAGGCGGGATTGATGTAGGATCCTGCACAACAAAATCCGTTGTTATTGACAGACAGGGAAACATACTTGGTTGGCACGTGCTGTATTCGGGCACTGATTTTGAAGTAGCATCCAACATGGCATGGCAGCAAGCTCTCTCATCGGCCGGGCTGGAGACTTGCGAACCTGTCCGTGTTTTTTCAACGGGTTACGGAAGAAACAGCGTCAACTTCTCGTCAAAAAGCATGACCGAGATCTCTTGCCATGCCCGAGGATGCCTGCACTATTTCAACGGCCCCATGACAATTGTCGATATAGGAGGTCAAGACAATAAGATTATAAAAATAAATAGCAAAGGTGTAAGGACAAGCTTCAAAATGAACCGCAAATGCGCTGCAGGAACAGGGGCTTTTCTCGAAGAGATGGCTCTGCGTTTGCGCGTGCCTCTGGAAGACCTGGACCGGCTTGCGCGCGAAGCCGATGGTGAAGTTACGCTAGGTAGTTACTGCACCGTGTTTTCGGGAACTGAGGTTCTTGAAAAAATTAAATCCGGGGCAGCATTGGATCACATTGTTAGGGGCTTGTTTCACTCTGTTGTGAAGAGGATCCTGGAGATGGATACCTTGACAGAAAAAGTGGTGATGACAGGGGGAGTAATAGAGCATAACCCATTTCTCATTGACCTGCTGAGAACACATATCCCAAATGAAATAGTCACGCCTCCTCACCCTCAAATTATGGGAGCTCTAGGCGCTTCTCTCTATGCGCTTCAGGAAGGCTCCAGGACCTAGTCGCCAAGATTACCGCCGTATTTAATTTGAGAACGTTATGCTTTGGGCCAGCCGGTAAGATAGTAAGCCAGTTCTTTCGGGAGTCCGGAGCTCAGAATTTTTTCAACAGTATGATATGGTTCATAATCCACTAACCTGCGCCACTTTATTACCCCGGCACGTGAATCGTAAATGATATAGCAAGGCAGGCTAGAGCTGTCCCGTGGTTGCCCTATACTTCCTGGATTTATAATAAGCTTTAACTTTCCATCATCGGGATAAATCGTGTTGTCTAAAAAAAGACTCGCTGGCGCCAAATTTTTACCGGATTCACCAATCAACGCTGGTTGGTGAGTGTGCCCCACACAAGTTATACGACTCGGCGAGTGACTAAAACACGACATCACTGCAGTTATATCGCCCGGTCTTACATATTCCCATGCTAGGGGATAATGTGATGAAGCATGATAGAAACAGAAGGACCCATGCCCCGCGCTTATGGGTAAATGGCTTATGTATTCCAGGTTTGCTTTCGTGAGGCGGAGTCTGGTCCACTCTATTGCCTTGTACGCTACGGGGTTCATGCGTAAACGAGCCCGATGAGGGCTTAACGCTGCCCATTCGTGATTTCCCATTAGCACGGTCAAATTAGAGAGAGATCGAATTAGTTCCAGACATTCGTTGGGATTTGGGCCATACCCAATCGAGTCACCCAGGCAAAACAATCTGTCGGCGTGCTCTTTCTTAATCGCTTCCAAAAGAATTTCAAGAGCCTCAAGGTTACCGTGAACGTCACTGAAGACAATTAGACGCATGTGATATGGCCTATAAAAGGAGATTTTTTGCAAACTTGATCAACTGAACGATCCTTGGTTCGAGGGCGTCAACCAAGCAATAGTCCAAACCAGCTCCACAGAGCATGGCCAAACAATTTAGATCGACTTCAACAGGTTGATATCTCTTTAATCCGCTCCTCAAATTGGACAACCCCACCATTGTTCTGACTGGTAAATCGAATAGAGCGCCCGTCGACAAGAGCCGAACCGTTCTGATGGCTTCTCCAATCCGCCGCCAGCCATCGTCCCAACTCAAACTGGGCAAGACTGGATCGAAAATCAATTTTTCCAGAGCTATGCCAGCGGAAACGCAATGCTCATAAATCGTTAGAGCCAGAGCAATCTTTTCCTCCAGTCCTGGAGGACTGAAAGATAATTCATCCATCAACAAAACAACCAGGTCACATCCGTAGTCTGCAGCCAAAGGCAGTATGCTGTCCAGTTTGGCTTTCTCCAGTGAAACGCAATTTATCACCGGTTTTTCCACACATACCGACAAGCCAATCTCGATTAATTTGGGATTGGGGCTGTCCAGGATAAGCCTTGCTGTGGTTGCTCCCTGAACCGTTTCCACCAGAAAACGCATGCGATCTTCAAAGCGCTTGGACAGATAGCCAGGATTGATATCGATCATTTCAGCCCCAGATTTTTCGAGTTGGCCTACAAGTTCGAGAATGGGCTGTGGGTTCAGGGTCTTGATCGCATCCTGCACGATTGGATTTAAACCATGGAGATTATCAGCTACGGTAATCATTATGACTCTCTAATAATCATACTGAAATGTGCTCTACGTTCCCCCTTGAGATCGCAAATCCCCAATCTGGGAGCCAGCAGATAGTGAACTAGAGTCACTAGCGAAGATCGATAACGTTAAATGACCATACTGACAATTTTCAGAAGGTTCTGCTCCCGTATAGAATCTGGGGATCATCCTGGTTCAACTTTTTTTTCGGGCGATGGCCTCAGAGCATCCAGGACCTCAGAATAGTGATGAGTGGCTTTTTGAAATGTTTCACCAATCTGACAGGTCTGTGATTTTCGAACAACCGGATCTTCTACGTATTCCGAATTGGCGTTAGCAATGTGGTAAGATGCTTTTGCGCAGGAAAGGGCCATCTCCAGGGCAACCAGAAGATCAGGAATCAACCACCTAGCACATATGCGGCCGAGATCCTCAATGAGAGTGATTGATTCATTGGCGTTCCTAATTATCTGACATGGGCATTCAATTGCCCCCAAAATAATTTCGTGATTTGCCGGCCACTGCAGGCCACTCTTGATCGAAGCTGCTAGCTCGCTATAAACTCGAATATCCTGGTCAATCAGAGATCTGAAAGCATCCGCTCTGGCTCCAAGCTGTTGGAGCAAATAGTCTAAGTGTTCGTGTCCGACTCTTTTCTTGACCGCTCTTGCTATTTCGATAATACAAATTTTCTCTGTCAGGGTTAGCGCGACCAGACCCACGTAAGCGGCAGTTGCCCCACCACCGGGATCTGGTTTGGGTTCTTTCAGCTTTGCCAAAAACTCCGACTCATCAAATTTCATGGGTTTGCCTGTCCTACAGCGGCATGAGGCTAGTACATTCTATCTATACCCTTTCAATCTTTGTAACAGCGTCAAATTTCTTCACTGTGGCCAACGCCCGTCTATAAACTGGCGTGTCTACCATTCGTCCATCAACTGTGGTAGAAGCCCTGCCTTTCTGTTCAGCCTCTTTAAAAGCCTCAATTATTCTTCTAGCCTTGTTTACGGACTCTTTGTCGGGCGTAAAAACCCTATTCAAGACGGAGACTTGATCAGGATGAACACATATTGATCCTTCGAACCCCAGATTTCGGGCTCTGATAGCTGAGCCCTCGAAAGCTTCAAGGTCCCGGAATTCAGCTACGCTTCCAAGCACCCCTAAGGGTATGACCCCATAGGCCTTGGCAGTTATTGCAAGTTGCGTCATTGGCCACAGTAAGGCCGAAGCGTCTGGGGTGAGCTCTATTCCCATAGCCATGCAATAGTCGTCAACACCCAAACTTATAGATTCGATTCTATCGCAAGACGCGGCGATTCTTTCCAGATGTAACAATCCCAGCGGGCCTTCGACATGTAGGGAGAACCTTATCCGGCCTACTTCCAATCCTTTCGTAGCCTCAATCTCTTTGGTTAGATAATCGAGTTTGACTATTTGATCAGCCGAATCAACTTTAGGAACAAACAGAGCGTCAAGCCGCTCACAAACTGCTACTTGGACGTCGTCTTCCAACAAATCAGCGGTATTATTAACTCGAACCATTATATTTGCTGGACCTTTTCCTGCGATTGCAATTCCATGCTGGAGACCGTTTCTGGTCTCAATCTTACGGTCCGGTGGGACCGAGTCTTCCAGATCAAGAACAATTGCATCCGCTCCGCAGGAAGAAGCCTTTTCGACAAACCTCCTAACATTGGCAGGCACAAATAACAGGGACCGCATAATTTTAAAATTCATGGGACTCTCCAGTCTCTTCGAATTTCAGGACGAATTGAACAAAATTTGGCATAATAATGCATGAAAAGAATCAAAATTTAAATATACCGTTTGGGACCCGCATGATAAAAGTTTCTTTTATTAGTCATAGCTCACCGAAAAAGACAAATTTTCCATGACGATCGCATGAAAAACCTAGAAAACTTTGACTCTCAAACGATTTTCAGCTAAAATCTGACGTTCTTCTACAAGTGTTGCAAAGATTTCCATATGATCGGACAAAAATCAATTTTAGCCTGTTTTCTGATTGCCATGATTTCCGTTGGATGCAGTCCTCTGAATTATATTCGAGGAGGAATCTACAGGAACCTTGATGAAGACCTCACCATCGTAAGTCTTACGGAAAACCCATCCAAATACTTGAACAAAGACGTAGTGATGTCGGTTCGCTATTATAAAAAGAGTGACTTACCGTGCCCTCTTGGTGAAGGTTATGTGAATATTATTATCGCCGACAGGGTTAGCTATATCACTTTGAACAAGGTTTGGATAAAGAAAGATAAAGCACAGATCCTCGATTCTTTGAAAGAAATGGAAACTGTTGTCATGAAAGCTCGGGTCTTCAAAATTGACAAGGAGAAGGACCCAAATTTGGAAGTATTAGAAATAGTCAAGGAATAAGCAGCCCGACGCGAACCGGTTCGCGAAATTTGGACATTTCTTGCGACAATTTGTCCAAGATATTGTCGTTCCGATGACAGGAGACAAATTTGAAAAAATTTCTTGTTACAAGCGCTCTTCCCTATGCTAACGGTGACATACATATAGGTCATCTGGTCGAATATATACAGACAGATATTTTTGTACGATTCTTGCGCCTAGTTGGGGATGATGTCCTCTACGTATGCGCGTCTGACGCTCATGGCGCTCCCATTGAAATCAATGCATCTAAGAGAGGCTTGACACCTCAACAGCTAGTGTCAGAATTCCATCAAAGGCACCTGACGGATTTCTCACGATTCGATATTGGTTTTGATGAGTTTTATTCAACAGATACCCCCGAAAATCAAAAGCACTCCGAGATCATTTACTTGAAGGCCAAAGACAAGGGTCACATTGTTTCCCGAGAGATCGAGCAGTTTTATTGTGAACGCTGCGGCCGTTTCCTCCCCGACAGATACATCAAGGGGTCCTGTCCCAAATGTTCCGCCCCAGATCAATACGGAGATGTTTGCGAATCATGTGGGGCTACATACCGTCCCACCGAACTCAGTGGCGCCTATTGCGCAATTTGTGGAGCCAGACCCGAATTAAGAACGTCTGTGCATTTATTCTTTAAGTTAGCGGATTTCAATGACTTTCTCATGGGGTGGACATCGTCCTCGTCAAGATTACAAGATGAGGTTCGAGGTTTTGTTCGCTCGTGGATTGATCAAGGTCTCAGAGATTGGGATATCTCACGTGATGGTCCATACTTCGGTTTCAAGATTCCGGGAGAAGAGAACAAATTCTTCTACGTATGGCTGGATGCGCCAATAGGCTACATTGCGGCCACAGAACATTATTGCGCTTCTCATGAAGGTTTTGACGTAGATAATTACTGGATAAATCCAAGATCCGACACCGAAATTCACCACTTTATCGGTAAGGACATAGCCTATTTCCACACTCTGTTTTGGCCTGCCATGCTCAAAGCAGCGGACTACAGAACACCTACGGCAGTGCATGTGCATGGATTCCTGACTGTTGACTCCCGTAAGATGTCTAAAAGTCGGGGGACATTTATAACTGCACGCCAATTCGCGGATCATATCAATCCATGGTTCCTGAGATACTTTTACGCTAGCAAACTCGGTCCAACCATCGACGACCTGGATTTAAATCTTGAAGAGTTTGTCAACCGGGTTAACGCGGAATTAGTCAATAACATCACTAACCTGTTAAGTAGGACCATAGGTTTTTTAAACAAGAGACTGGATTCTCGTTTGGGCGTGGTCCCTGAGGATTGTGAGCAGCTTAAAAAACAGGTATTGTCTCATGTGGAGCAATGTTATCGAGATTACAGATCACTTCGGTACGCCAATGTTATTCGAAATGTCCTCTCAATATCAGATATCGCAAACAATTACATTCAACAGCATGAACCTTGGTCATCAATCAAAACAAACCTGGAGAAGGCACGAAATGACCTGACATTCGCTACAAACTGTGCGAAGATACTGGCGATACTTCTGAAACCGGTCCTGCCTTCGTATAGTGAGAAAGTAGAACAAATTCTGGGTTTAGGGTCACTAACGTGGACAGATATTGCATTTAACCTGGAGCAGTGTTGCATCAACAAGTTTGACAAACTTGTTGACAGGCTTGAACCAGGCGCCATGAGTAGTCTCATAGAAATATCGAAACATGATCTTTCTCCGCAGGTTGAGGAAAAACCAGCGCCCGACTTTAAACCAGAAATCACGATCGAAGATTTCGCAAAAATCGATCTCAGGGTTGGAAAAATTTTATCAGCCTCAGAGGTGGAGGGTTCAGATAAGCTCTTACAACTCAGAGTGGACGTAGGCCGGGAGATCCGGACTGTTTTCGCCGGAATCAAGTCATCTTACACCCCTGAAGATCTTATTGGCCAGACGGTTGTGGTCGTGTGCAACCTCGCAAAACGTAAAATGAGGTTCGGAACAAGTGAGGCAATGATCCTAGCGGCCAGTGCCCCAAACGGAAAAATTACCTTGTGTGAACTTAACGTTGAAGCCAAACCAGGCTCCCTTATCAAATGACATATCACTCATGTATCTGGTAGCGTTGGAAATGCAAATTTACCCGTCAGGGTTCGATGAATTACTTTACTGCGGAGGTAGCTGAAAATGTCGGTAAAAATTTTCTTGCACGAAGATGAGATTCCACGCGAGTGGTACAACATTGCCGCTGACATGCCTACACCCATGCAACCGCCTCTTCATCCAGGTACACACCAACCAGTTGGGCCTGAGGACTTGGCGCCGGTTTTTCCGATGAATCTGATCGAACAGGAGGTCAGTACGGAAAGGTGGATCCGAATCCCTGATGAGGTTTTGGACAAGCTATTGATTTGGCGTCCTACCCCATTATACCGTGCGGTAAAACTTGAAAAATTTCTCAATTGCCCTGTAAAAATCTATTACAAGAACGAAGGTGTAAGCCCTGCTGGGAGTCACAAACCAAATACCGCCATTCCTCAAGCGTACTACAATAAAGTGTTCGGTGTAAAAAGGATCGCCACGGAAACTGGAGCCGGTCAGTGGGGAAGCGCTTTGAGCTTCGCTTGTTCACAATTTGGTCTGGAAGCGAAAGTTTACATGGTTCGAGTGAGTTATGAGCAGAAGCCGTACAGACGATTGATGATGAATACCTGGGGCGCCACTTGTGTGCCTAGCCCCAGCACTGAGACGGAGGCTGGGCGGAAGGTCCTTGCGATGGACCCCAATTCCCCTGGTAGTCTGGGTATAGCAATCAGCGAAGCGGTTGAAGACGCTGTTACAAGTGAAGCTCATGGACGGCCATTAACTCGCTATTCGTTAGGCAGTGTGCTTAATCACGTCTTGCTCCATCAAACCATCATAGGCCTGGAAGCGCAGAGACAGATGGCCCTGGCAGGAGACTACCCTGATATAGTGATTGGCTGCGCAGGTGGTGGAAGCAATTTTGCAGGCATAGCCTTCCCGTTTGTGAGGGATAAAATTGCCGGGAAACAGGTTCAGATTATTGCTGTAGAGCCAATGTCCTGTCCGACAATGACCAGAGGCCCGTTTCTGTACGATTTCGGTGACACCATGCAAATGACCCCCTTGCTACCAATGCATACACTGGGACACGCTTTTATCCCTGCGCCTGTTCATGCTGGTGGCCTTCGTTACCATGGAATGGCCCCACTAGTCAGTCAATTGATCCTAGATGGTCTCATTGAACCACGAGCTGTCTATCAACTCGAAACTTTTACTGCAGGTGTTACATGGGCAAGGACTGAAGGTTTTATTAGCGCCCCGGAGACAAACCACGCTCTCGCAGCGGTCATACAAGAGGCAAAGAAGGCTAAAGAAGAGGGCAAAGAAAAAGTGATCCTGGTCAACTGGAGTGGTCATGGTTTGGTGGACCTTGCAGCATATGACGCTTTCTTCCAAGGCAAACTAGTTGACTACGAAATGCCTCAAGATGAAATTGCATGTGCTCTACAAGCGTTGGAAGGGTTCCCTAAACCTAACGTATAATTCTACTTCATAAGGGGACGCTCGACCTATTCCAGTGTCCCTTCATTTCCTTATTTGTCTATTCGTGAGTAAGGCAGAATTATTCGATATGAACGATTTTGTTAACCCGTTTGAAGAACAGGAAATACGATGCCCGAGATTGGGAGGTCCGGTAACCTTTGCTTATTGCTGCGTGGAGGCTGCGAACCTTCCCTGCCCTAGGGCAATTCGATGCTGGTGCGATCGCTTTGAAGTTGAGTCCTTTTTCATGGGTAGACTGGGAGAGGACAAATTTAAACTGGTCTTCGAAACGCCTCAGCCATCCAAATTGGAAAATATTCTTGAATTGATCGAAAGAGCAAAGAGGTTGGTTTCGGAGGATTCGAAAAAATCCGATTAAACTACCAGGTCACGCCCAAAAGGCGATGTTTCTCGTTGCGAAAAACTTCTTTTCCTTGTGCGACTCATTGATGTCATCCATTGAATTGTGGCTCTTGCAATACCTTTTACCCAGAGGTTGATTATATGACTAAGGAATCGAATCTGGATCTTATCCGTAAGAAGATGCTTGGACGGCAAATCTCGGAGGCATACATACAAAACTTTTTGCAACAGGTTAAGAGGGTCGCGGCGTCAACTGATTCTGGTTCAGTAGATTTGAGTACAGTAAGCACCCCTCAGTCAAACTTTTTGCTAGAACCCCCAACTGTCCCAGAGCAATTAAGAG
>JBMFSZ010000045.1:0-13398 GCA_049967315.1 Desulfomonilaceae bacterium | reverse complement strand
GGTTCAACTGGCGTCAGCGAAAAAAGCCCGCAAAAACGTCCGAATTGCGCGTGCGCATAAACCTCCCAATCCCTTTTACGCGTCAAACTACAAGGGCTTTCTGGCTTTCCTGAGATAGCGCTAGTAGTTGCAAAAAAGCGGGCGCGGCTATAAACTTACTCAGCAGAAATATTAAAAATCTTTTGCGGAGTAGTTTTGAGAGTGACCGTAGTGGGCGCCGGGCTGGCCGGATGCGAAGCCGCATGGGCCCTGGCTGGTTTTGGTATCCCAGTGACAATTTACGAGATGAAGCCAGAGCGATTTTCGGCGGCTCACAATTCCCCGGACTTTGCCGAGCTAGTCTGCTCAAATTCATTCAGGTCTGATTCCCTTAAATCAGCGGTAGGAATTTTGAAACAGGAACTCAGATCTCTCGGGTCCCTGATTATGGAAGCGGCTGATCACTGCGCTGTTCCCGCAGGGAAGGCGTTGGCTGTAGATAGGGTCGCATTTTCCAGATACATTACCGACAGGATCGAAAATTGCGCGAATATTGCGGTCAAGCGCTCGGAAATAACAGAACTGCCGGCTGATACTGATGGGCTGGTCATCGTCGCTACCGGGCCACTTACGTCGGATTCGCTGGCTGACGGAATAGCTGCGCGGCTTGGTGAGTCAGGGCTCCACTTTTACGACGCGATAGCCCCCATAGTCTACGCTGACAGTCTCAATATGGACAAACTCTTTGAAGCCTCCAGATACGAAGAAGGTCCCGGAGACTACCTGAACGCGCCAATGACCCGGGACCTTTACGAAAGATTCGTCCTCGAGATAAGAGGCGCAACCAAGGTTGAACCTCATCCTTTTGAAAAGATACCGCATTTTGAAGGTTGTCTGCCCATTGAGGAATTGGCCAGAAGAGGCGTTGACACGCTCGCTTTCGGTCCTATGAAGCCTGTTGGTCTAATCGACCCGAGGACAGGCGCACGACCTTACGCCGTGGTGCAGTTAAGGGCTGAAAACAGGGAGCGGACAATGTACAACCTTGTTGGCTTCCAGACCAAAATGACTTATTCGGAACAGGAACGTATATTCAGGATGATTCCTGGGCTGGAAACCGCTGTATTTGCCCGGCTGGGCTCGATTCACAGAAATACATTCATAAACGCTCCCGCGTTGCTGGACGAATTTTCAAGATCAAGGACCTGTCCAAACATTTTTTTCGCAGGCCAAATCACCGGTGTCGAAGGCTATGTGGAATCCACAGCGTCCGGACTTGCCGTGGGTTTGATGTGCGCCCTGATTTCAGAAGGTATTACGCCGCCTCCGCCACCTGTTGACTCAGCCATAGGAGGGTTGCTCAAACATACCCGGGAAGCGCCAATAAAAAAATACGAACCTATGAACGTAAATTTCGGGTTGATCAGTTCCTTTGCTGGTAAAAAGCGAAAGGCTGACAAGGAAGAAATTGCAAGGTTGGCTGTCACTTCGGCAATCAACTGGAAAGCTGATCTGAAAAATCTCTGGAACTTGAAAATGTCACACCAGTGATAAAATTCTAATCTCGGGACAAGAGATAGGCAAAATTGGAATACATTTCACGCACCATACTGACAGTAACCCAGCTCACCGAAGAAATCCGGAAAACACTGGAATCTGAATTTCCGTCTGTATGGGTTCAGGGTGAAATTTCCAATTGCAAGCGGGCCCCCTCCGGTCATTTTTACTTCACCCTCAAGGATGACGCTTCCCAGATCCGTTGCGTCATGTTCAAGAATCAGAACAAGTTCCTGAAGTTCAAGATCGAGGATGGCTTGAAGGCGCTGGCCTGGGGCAGGATCAATGTTTACAGTCCAAGGGGTGAATATCAACTCATAGTCGAAACCCTTGAACCGGCCGGACTTGGCGGATTGATGCTGGCCCTTGAGCAGCTCAAGGCTAAGCTCACGGAGGAAGGGCTTTTCGATCTATCACGCAAAAAAACGCTGCCCAGGAGACCTGAGAATGTCGGGGTCGTAACCTCGGCTTCCGGAGCCGCTGTACGTGATATTATACGAATTATCAGGAGACGATCCCCAGGAATCAACATTTTGCTGAGCCCGACCTCGGTTCAGGGTGACAAGGCCCCTGATGAAATAGTCCAGGCCCTGGGCCGACTTGTTCGTTTGGGAACATCCGAAGTAATCATAATTGGCAGAGGTGGTGGATCCATTGAGGACCTTTGGGCCTTCAATGATGAAAGAGTAGTCCGCGCGATTGCCTCATGCCCGATCCCAATCGTGAGCGCCGTCGGACATGAGACTGACTTCACACTCTCGGATCTCGCCGCTGATATTCGCGCTTCAACTCCGTCTGCAGCCGCCGAAATCGTAGCGCCGGACGATAACGAAACCTGGGACACTGTTTCTCATCTGACTGCCAGGCTGAGGAACGCCATTACCAATTGCCTCGAGAGAAATTACCAGACACTCGACGATCTCACGAGGGCTTTCCAGCGCCCTCTCAGAAGGATCCAGGAAGCACGTTTCAGGCTTGAAGATTTTGTGGGACGCATGAGGATCTCCGCCCTGCGAAGCATGAATTCGTCACGACGGGATGTGGAGGCGATACAGGCCAGGCTGCGGCCCGAGCTTCTCAGAAGATCCCTCGTTTCGTCCTCTGAAAGCCTTGTATTGCTGTCAAACAGACTGGAACGTGCGACAAGGGCTTCCCTCGACGAATACAGGAACAGGCTAAACGGTTTGGCCGCCCAACTCGACGCTCTAAGCCCATTCAGGGTACTGTCCAGAGGATATTCCATAACTTTCAGAAAAGTTGACGACTCCGTTGTCAGCGAGATTGCTTCTGTGACGGAAGGGGACGAGATTAAAACACTCGTATCTGATGGAGAGATAGTTTCCAGGGTCATCCTTTCCAGATCGACGCCTTGGGACTCGCCAATAAGCAAGGAATAGAAAAATTGACCGAGACCAGCAAAATTATTGAATTCATGAAGGATCTGGCTTCTGACGCCGGTTCAATATTATCCTCATATTTCAGGGGTAATTTTAATATCGAATCCAAAGGGGATGATCCGGACAGCATCGACATAGTGACCGACGCGGACAAGGCGTCAGAGCGTTTCATAATGGATCAAATCAGGAAAACCTTCCCTGCGCATGACATTTTGACCGAAGAGACCAAAACAGAAACTACCGGATCAAAATTCCTGTGGGTTATTGATCCATTGGACGGTACGGTCAACTTCGCCCATGCATATCCCCAGTTCGCGGTTTCCATAGCGTTGATGGAGAACAACGTCATAAAGGCAGGCGTAGTTTTCGATCCAGTGCGTGACGAGATGTTCTGGGCGTCTCAGGGGGAAGGAGCGTTTCTGAATGGGACCAGGATTTTTGTCACTCGCAGAAAGGATCTAAATCGCTGCGTCGTGGGCACTGGTTTCCCTTATGACAAGGTGAATTCGACAATCAATAATCTTAAAGAATTCTGCAATATTACAATCAAGGTTCAGGGGATCAGGAGGGCCGGTTCGGCCGCCCTTGATCTGGCTTGGGTAGCCTGCGGTCGACTGGACGGTTTTTGGGAATTAAAACTCAAACCCTGGGACTTTGCGGCAGGAACCCTACTGGTCCAGGAAGCCACAGGCACGGTGACTGACAGGCAGGGTGGGCCGATGGAACTTTGGAGTCCCAGCATTGTGGCCACGAACACTTTGATCCATGAAGAACTGTTGAGGATATTAGCGCTCGCTGATTAAATTCCCACTATAGCGTTTCATCTGTAAATGGTCGGCATTCGGATTGCGCCAGGCTGCACAACGCAGTTTTTTAGTAAAGGTCTGGAGGAGTTGTGAACAGTTTTCAGGTAAAAGAATTTGCTCTTGGATGTGGGGCAGATGTCGTCGGAATTGCGGACCTGGCCCTGCTTGAGGGTATAGAGACCCAGCCCCGGGATTTGCTCAAAGGTTATCGTCGGGCTGTGAGCATCGGAGTGAGACTGGCCGATGGAGTTATTGATCCGATTGAGGACCGGCCTACGCCCATCTATCAACAGCACTATTTAAAGGCAAATCTTTTGCTGGATGATATCGCGCTACGGGTATCCCAGTACATTCAGGCCCGCGGAGCGAAGACTCTGCCTATTCCAGCTTCCCAGATTCTGGATAGGGAAAACTGGACTTCCTACATCTCGCATAAAGCTGTAGCCATAGCCGCAGGAGTCGGCTGGCAGGGTAAAAGTCTCCTGGTGGTAAGTCCGGATTTCGGACCGCGAATAAGGCTCGCAACCATACTTACCGATAGCTCCATAAAAGCTGATCATCCGCTAAAAAATCGTTGCGGCAGGTGCTCTTTATGCACGGACGCCTGTCCTGTCCAGGCCATCAAGAATGTCAACACGACCTCACATTACTCCAGCAGGGATGAAGCCTTACATTTTGACCGGTGTCTTTCAAGAGTGCTCGAAAACTCAAAGTTGCCATTTGTCGAAAGCCCTATATGTGGGGTATGCATAAAAGCCTGCCCCTGGGGAAGGACTCGCAGGAAAAAAATATCTGATCACGAGTCCCAGAACAATTTCAAATGACAAGGAAAGATGAATGAACAAGTCCTCGGACAAAAATCTTTACTGGGATCTTTTGAGTTCCAGGGGAGATCGCGATTACAATCTGTTTTCTGTTCAGATTAATACCTGTAAATCCCCACGCACAGGATTGGCGCACGAGTTCCAGATTCTGAAATCCCCGGATTGGGTCGCTGTCGTAGCCTTGACCGAAAAACGGGAAGTAATTCTAGTCAACCAGTTCAGGCATGGAATACGGGATATGTCGCTGGAACTCCCCGGCGGCCTTGTGAAACATGGACAGACACCCATGAAAAGCGCCGAGGAAGAACTGATGGAAGAAACCGGGTTCGCAGCTCCTTCATTGAAGCTTATAGGATGGTCTCATCCACTGCCCGCGCTTTTCAATAACAAATTTTATGTCTATCTTGCTGAAAACGCTGTCTATACCGGGAATCTCAACCCGGATGAAACGGAAGAACTGGAAACCGTTTTGGCTCCTTTAAATGAACTGAACAATTTTGTTCGTGAAGGAAAAATAAACTGCGGCATTATGATCGCTGCTATTGGGATGTTTAACCTGTTTGCCGGAAACGAATGAGTTTGCCTGTTATCAGGATACTGGCTGAGTAGTTTGCTCCTCCTGCTTTTCTTCTTTTTTGTTTTCCTCGGGTTTAGCTGGCTCAGTAGCGGGGTCCAGTTCTGGTTCCGCAGAACTGGCCAAAAGCTCAGCGTAAAAATCCGGCCCTATTTTTTCGCCGTCAGACGCTTTTAGAGTGTTATCCAAATTTTGATTTGATGGGGTAGGGCTGGAAAGCCCGGTCGTGGCGCTATCATAATTGTAGGGAGAATAAGGAGGCGGTTTTGGAGTAGGGTCAAGGTCCAGGTTGATCGAACTCTGCACATCTGACGCCATCTTCTGGAGTTCACGGATTATCTTGCCCGCGACTTTGGCGGTCTCCGCCAATTGACGGGGGCCCAGGAATATCAAGCCGATCAGGGCTATAAGACCAAGCTCATACATCGAAATTCCAAACACTGAACCACTCCGTTTTCAGTACTATTGGTTAATCCAGATATTAATGCTCAATGGGAAGAATTACAATAGTCAGCAATTTTGAACTTACCATCCGCTGAGCAGGTTTGCTCCGGTTGAAACAAAAGGCCTTTTGATGTATGGACTTGAAAAAGTTGGGACGGCAGTTCAATAGCGCGTAAATCCGGCGCTATTGATTTATTATTGATGTCCCGGGCCGGAGTAGTCTGCCGTAATTCACAGTCTTCCCTATAACCGGTTCGGGTTTGACAAGGAGATAGCTATGAAGAAGGTTTTAGGCAAAATATGTTTATCAACGGTTCTGATCATAACCTTGACGAGCTTATGTTCGGCTGACGGTCCCAGGATAAAATTTGACAGACTAAGTCACGACTATGGGAAGGTTTCTTCAGGTAAGACGGTTTCAGACGAATTTGCCTTTACCAATGATGGGGACAAAACGCTTAAAATTGAAGATCTTACAGCAAGTTGCGGCTGCACAAAGGCAGTGGAAGGCAACAAGGAAATCCCGCCTCATGGAACCGGCAAGATCATGGTCAAGTTTGACACCACAGATATGAGGGCTGGAAGAAAACAGAAAACCATTTATGTAAAAACCAATGATCAGGTCAGCCCGATTGTGAAGCTGACATTATACGCTGAAGTCGTCAAAGAATTGAACGTTGAGCCACATGCGCTGCATACAAAGGTACCGTCATTCACAGAACCGATAGTATTCCCCCTGAACGTTGAAGATACAGCCGCGAAAAGTTACAGGGTATTGTCTGCCAGGGCTGAGGAAGGCGATGCTGAAGTCTCACTGGACCCGGCCACCGTTACGGTAGCGCCCAAATCAACATCACATCTAAACCTGCTTTTGAAACTCAAGCCAGAACCTAACCGTTCATTCTACGCTGGCAAGATTCGCCTCAAAACCGACCATCCTCAGGAGCCCGAAATCGAAATACCTTTCCTGGTAAGACTGGAAAACAGTAAATAGGTTTTTGGGCAGACCGGGCCTCAAGCAATGTTACGCTGGACGCGAAAAGTTGGGAAACTTTCGCGTCTTCGCGCTTAAAGTGTCGATTTGACATTCTCTGTAAAGATCTGATCCTCAACAAACGGGCTCTCGGGCGCTCTGGATCTGGAACGGAAAAAATTGATTACCCGTAATGTCTGATCAACCCCGTACTTCCACATTGTCACAATAAGAGTAGTGGCTATAGCCAGCACAAGCGTCGAGAACGTAAGGAGAATATAGCCTATCCAACGGCCTCCGACGCTATTGTCTGACAGGGGAAGGATCAGCAACAGTAAAAGGAAGAATGACTTTGGAAGTGGTCCAAGGGCCGTCACAAAGGCCTGGATCACGTCCAGAATCTTTATGGCTATTCTGAAAACGCCCCAGACACAACCTATCAGACATGTAAGAAAAACCACCCCGCGAATCATGAAAATCCACGTCGAAGATATCTCCAGCCCACTCAACAGAAAGTTTAACTGAAAAAATGCCTGTAGCTGCGAAAGAGTATCCGAAACAGGTTGCATGCGGCCACTCCGAATTATAGTCTGGCAGGTGATATGTCCTGCTATTCATATTAGTACACAGTATCAATATATAATCAATATCTATTAAACTTTGAAATAATTGTTTGTTGTTAATTAATTGATAATAATATGATATAATCTATGTGCCAAAAACAACCTGGTTCAGGGCCACATCAGTCTTAAACCGGATTGACAAAATTTGAATCCCTTCCTAGACTGAGTGTAAGAGCTGGTTTTTTACCAGAATTCCTTTCACGTTTCCTTTTTCAGGTGACGGGAAGCGGGACACCCGAGTTGAGAAATATTTCAAGAATCATCTGCCTTTTAATTTCCGCGTTGGTCTTCATATCCGCCGGATGTTCAAAGTCCCATGATTACAGTTTGCCGGAAATCAGGAAACTGATTGACGATGGCGCCCATGAAAAAGCTTCCCATGCCCTTGAAAGCTTCCTCCAACGCCACCCGGGAGATGAAAACGCCCTCCTGTTGAGAGGCCGGGAAAGTGAAAGAGTCGATGATCTCGGCTCGGCCCTTGAGGATTACAATGACATCCTCAAAAAGGACCCTGATTTTCTCGATGCATCGGAGGCCAGAGGCAAACTTAGGATAAGACTCAAGGACTATGATGGCGCGTTGGCGGATCTGCAAAAGGTCCTAGATAAAGGGAAGGCGGATGGCCGTGTTTTGTCCTCGCTGGGACTGGCTTATTTCTTCAGGAAAGATTTTGATAAGGCCCGCGAACTGTTTGACAAAAGCGAGAAAATGGACCCTACCTATGATGGGCCCTATTTTGGCAGGGCCGCGATCGACATCGATAAGAAAGACTATCCCGCGGCAATTCAGGAGCTCGACAAACTTTTGAGTTTCCATCCGAATAACGCTCAAGCGTTGTTTCGAAGGGGGTTTGCGTATCTTAAAGCGTCAGATTCGCAAAAGGCCCTGGACGATTTTAACAAGGCTCTGGAGCTGGACCCTGATCTGAAGGAAATTTACTGGTACAGAGCCGAGGCCAACAGGGTCCTGAATCGCCCGGAAGCTGCTGTGGATGATTATGAACAGGCGGAAACCACAGATCCGAACGACCCCATTTTGCACTTGAACAAGGGCACTGTGCTGATGGGTATGGGTAGATATTCGGAAGCTCTCGAGGAACTGACCCGATCGATTGTTTTAGATCCGGAAAATCCCCTTCCGTTCATAAACCGCGCTGTGCTTCAATTTGACACAGGGAACCTGCTCGCTTCGCTCAGCGATCTTAACAAGGCCATCAAGCTCAGGCCCAATGACCCGCAGTTGCTGATAAGGCGCGCCTATATATTCAAACTCATGGCTCGTGGTGACAGGGCTCTGGATGATCTCGACACAGCCCTTACCACTGACCCCGGGAATCATCAGGCTCTTTTGCTCAGGGGTGGTCTGTACTTCAACGAGACGCAACTGGACCGGGCCATAAATGACCTCAATGAAGCCATTCACCAGACTCCTGATGATCCCTCGCCATACCAGCTTTTAGCCGAGGCCCTGCTTCTCAGGGGTGATAGAAAAGCGTCGCTGAAAGAGGCTCACCTGTCTCTGGAAAAAGATTCATCCTACATCCCGGCGTACATATCTATCGGGGACATTGAAATGTCCGACCTGAATTACGACAGGGCGGTCGAGGCATATTCCCGCGCATTGTCTCTGGATCCCAACAACCTCGAGGCGCGATTAAAAAGAGCTAAGCTCTATATTGCGCTCAAGGACTACGGAGAAGCTATAGATGACCTTGATGGCGCAGCGAAAGTGAATCCTTATAGTGGAGAAGTATATTCGTTACGATCACAATGTTATGTAGCGATAGGGGATAAGGAAAGAGCCAGACAGGATACCTGGCGTGCGCGGGTGTTTGTAAATCGTTAAAAAATAAAAAAGGGAACATTGTTCGATGTTCCCTTTAATCATTTCACGTTTCAGAAGATTACGACATCAGATTATCTTTCGTCGATAATGCGTTTGGCCTTTCCGATGCTGCGTTCGATGGTGTCGGGCGGTAGAATGTTCACGGGGACATTTATCCCTATTACCTGATGGATTCGCTCTGAAATACGCTTCGCAATACCTGCGGTCTTTTCAGCGCCTTCAGAGTACAGTTCCTTTTTAATTTCCGTCTCCACGGTTATGTGATCGATGTACCCTTTTTTGCCAAGTCGTATCTGGTACTGGGGCTCAACTTCGGCAAATTCCATGAGAACTGTTTCCACCTGGGACGGGAACACGTTGACGCCGCTGATTATCATCATGTCATCTGAGCGGCCCAGAATTTTGTCCATTGTGATCAGGGTTCTGCCGCATTCGCATTTTTCTTTCCTGATGGAGCATATATCGCGGGTTCTATAGCGAATCATCGGCATAGCCCGTCTTTGCAGTGCGGTAAATATCAGTTCTCCTTCCTCACCTTCAGCTACTGGTTCCAATGTTTCAGGGTCGACTATTTCAGGATAGATATGATCTTCATTGATGTGAATCTTGTAGTATTCGCAGGTAAATGAAACGCCCGGGCCACCAAGCTCAGTGAGCCCATAGTGCTCGTAAGCGTGAATCCCGCCTCTCTTTTCAATATCGTTACGCATCTCAACGGTCCACGGTTCAGCGCCGAAGTGCCCGGTTCTCAACTTGGTTTTCTTTATATCTACACCCATTTTTTCGGCTTTTTCTATGATGGTCAGGCAATAGGAAGGAGTGCAGCAAAGGGCGTTAGCGCCGAAGTCCTGGATTAACATGATCTGGCGTTCTGTCATACCGGCGCCAGCTGGAACCACAGCGCAACCAATCCGCGAGCAGCCCTGATGGAACCCCAGGCCCCCTGTAAACAGACCCATGCCATAAGCGTTTTGAATTATGCTGTCCGGACGAACTTCCTGTGCCCAGAGACCTCTTGCCATACACTCAGTCCACTGCTCGAGATCTCCAGCGGTATATGGACCGGTAATCGGTTTGCCGGTTGTCCCTGATGAGGCGTGAATCCGCACAACCTCTGACATGGGAACAGCGCACAGACCGAAAGGATAATTGTCACGAAGATCAGTTTTTACCGTAAAAGGAAATTTCGACAGATCTTCAAGTTTCTGAAGATCAGAAGGTTTGACCCCCTTATCATCAAAGGCCTTTTTGTAAAATGGCACTCGATCATAAACCCACTTTACAGTCTCTTTAAGTTTTTCCAACTGAAAAGTTTTCATGTCTTTTTCGTTCATGGTTTCGAACTTTTCATCCCAAAACTTCTTAAACATAAGGGGCCTCCTAGAGAGATACGGTAATATTTTTATTGGAAAAGAACAGTACGGGAAAGTTGCTTAACCCTTAGAATTACTCGATCTACACAGTCGTGTCAAGATAAAACCAACCCCAAAAAGCCATCGGGCAAAGCACAATCTTCCTGCGTAAAAATCTTCATAACACTGAAATAATGTTCACGTATAAAACAGGTTGGGAATTCGCCATAGTGTTCCTGCGCCTGTGTGTTCATTTTACAAGCTCTTTTAACCTGGAAAGCTCATTACCGGGTACAGCTCCTTCCAGAATCGGTGTAAACGTAGGCTCTGCCCACAACCCCGCTATCTTGAAGATCACATTTATAGACTGGGGCTTGCTGGGTTGTTCCTGCTTGTTCTGATCCGACTTTTGGCTTTCCTCGATTCCCAGTTTTTTCAATTCCTTGTCCAACCCTGTTATCTTTAGTAACCCTTCGTTTTTCTTGATAATGTCCTTGACAACCGGGATAGAGCCTATTGCGGCGAGTGGAGCAGAGGACGTCCTTACATAGCTCAAAATGTCAACATTGCGGGATTTCAGGTCGACATTACCGATAGCTCCGATTGACAGCTCGGAAGCCTTAAGTTTGAAATCATCGGTTTTAACCACCCCGGAGTCAATTTGCAGATCAGCGGTGACCGTTTTCAAATCAAAAGGATTAAATTTCTTCGCTTCGCCATTGTTGTTCAAAAAAGGCTGCACCAGAGCTTCAGCCCTCGAAAGAATGGACCTTAGCCTTTCAGCCGCGAGTTTCCCCGGACCGGCAGAAAGGGATATCCGGCCGCTCAGGTTTTTTGGGTTCTGAAGACCTGTAAGATTTAAAGAAGCTCTGACAGGAGCATCGATGGTTCCGCGCACATGGCCCCTGATCTCTTTGCTTTCAACCGAACCCCCGTTCACCTGAACATCTCCGCTGATCTTTTCGAACATCAGAGGACTCCTGTTAGGCCTGTAGTTCATGGAAATAAGCTGCAAACGTCCATTTACAGGGAAGCCCTTTGCGTGAAGATCAATGGTAAGAAGCCCGTTAAATTTTCCTGACAGGCCAGTGTGCGCTAAAGCAGGGAAAAGATTGGCAAGCGCTCCAATTTCCGCGTCTGCTGTGTCAACTTTCAGGAAACTGGCTTTGCCGGACATTTCACCGCTAACAACTCCGTTGAATCCGGGAGTTTTTATTCTAGCCTGATTTATACGGATGTCTCCGCGGCTTCGTGTCCCTGAACCAACCAACTCGAGTTCAAGACCGCGCCTTTTGACCAGCCAGTCACCAACCGTAAATCGTAAATCCTTAAGTGGCGCGCTTAATGACCATTTCAGGGATTTCGGAGAGCCGGCCAGTTTGAAATTCAAATTGCCGATTCCATCCGCATCAACCGGTAGCCGCGTCGGCAAGCCACTCAATTCCATAGCGTCATGGCTTACAAAAAGATTCCCATCGATATTAAGTTCAGGCTCCGGGGAATTTATTCTTTTTATGTGGCCAGTAGCAGAAAGAAGACTGTGCCTGTTACCGGGGAGGGCAATTTTCAGAGACAGGTTTTTCAAATCCAGAGACTTGTTTAACTTGTCAATTTCCACATCCAGATCTACAGGGCACCCATCGATGGGTTGAAACCCTGAAACAAGTTTGATCGTGGTATCCTTGACCCGAAGCCTGATGTTCAGTTGCTTGAACAGCCTGTCCAAGGGGTGGGGCGAATTTAACGCCAGGACTGTACTGGCTTTGAAACCAGCCTTGATTCCGGTCTCTTTCTCAAAAACCGATTTATATGACAGACTTGCAGCCGAAAGATCACCATTCATGTCAAGTTTTAGCGACTTTGACGGGCCGCTCAGATGGGCAAATATCGGAACCGGTCCGCTGACGCTCAAGTCTTTTGGCAAATCAAGTCCCGTGGGTCGAAGCCAAGACCCATGAATATGGATCCTCGATTCAAGGTCGAACGACCGGTCAGACGAAAACGGGTTCTTTATGGACCCCTTGATTGATATAAGGTTGTTGGCTAATTCATTCTGGATGTCCATGCTCCTGATCAGAAAAGAATCGGGCGTGATTTCGAATGATAAATTTGCAGCCAACTGTTTGCCGAGAAAGGTGTATTTGCCTGACGGCGGGAAATCGTTGAACCTCGCTGATCCCCCTGCGGACCACCCGTCCCTGTGAGTCCACGATCCCTTGAAATTCAGGTTGATTGATCCATTTGGGCCGAACTGATCGAGGATTTGTTTGGGAATAACCTTGCCCACTCCCACGACAGGAACCGTATCAGAGTCTCCCTTTATGGTAAGTTCCTGGATGCCGCTGAAGTCGGGCGCCAGGGTTCCTGATGCGCTGAACTTAAGGCCTGAGGATCCATTGGCCTTGAACATCGTGGCTGAAATATCAAACCTGGGAGATTCACCCTTCCGCAGACGAATATTGAGATCGACATCCGTAACCCGAGACCGGTCAATCCACACCGAGGCCGATGGCGGCAGAAACCAGGGGCTTTTCAACCTGGCGTATGCCAGTTGGCTTTTTACGTCGGCATTTTCTATTGACGAGAAATCCGGGCTTACTTTAACGACGCCCCGAGTTACAAGCTCTGAATTTTCCACACCAGGCATGTGAGGCGTCCCGGTAATGGAAAAATCCAGCGAGTTATCCCGTCTTTTGATCGTTCCCCTGATCTTTTCGAAGGAGACCTGGACAGGTTCGAGAAAGTCAACCGCAGCTAATTGTACTATGACCTCTGAAGATTCTACTTCTATGTCTTTTATTGGCCACGAAAATTCACGGCCTTTAATCGCCGTGGCAGGCGCCTCTTTGGAGGGTTGCGCTTTCTCCGGGGTTTTCCCCGGAGAACCGGCATTCTGGTCAGATTCGACGGACAACGGTTGCTCAGGCTTCTTGGGGAAAACACTCTCTATATTACCATTGGCGCCGCGATAAACACAAAGCCTGGCGGATGAAATTTTCAGGTTATCGAGTGATGGGTTACGGC
>JBMFSZ010000044.1:0-13810 GCA_049967315.1 Desulfomonilaceae bacterium | reverse complement strand
TGGATAGCTGATTCCCGGTTTCATCTTGAAGAGGCTCAACGAAGCACATTGGTCTGGGTCTTTAATCACAAAGTAGATTTTTCTTCTGATAGAATAAGGTTAATTACATTACTGAAGAATTCACTTAGGAGAAAGACAGCAACTCTAGAGCGCCGGTTGCGCTCGACTTTTAACAGGAACCGAAATTCGAGTCTGGTAAGTTTCGATTCTCTAATGCATCATGGATTTGGCTCACGATCTGTGTGAGAAATTTCTAAACAAACATTATGAGCTGTTGCCACAGGTAATCAGTGAACCCGTTTCGGCTCAAAGATACTGTACAGGGCTGGCAATACAACCAACGTTAGCAACGTGCTTGAAATTAATCCGCCGACGACCACTGTCGCCAAAGGTCTTTGGACCTCAGCGCCGGTTCCGGTAGATGTGGCCATTGGCAAGAATCCGAGAGACGCTACGAGCGCAGTCATCAGCACCGGTCGAAGCCTCGTCACAGCGCCCTGAGTTACCGCTTCATGGACCAGCTTCCCCTCATCTCGCAGCTTGTTGATAAAGGTTATCATCACCAATCCGTTTAACACCGCGACGCCGGAAAGAGCGATGAATCCAACCGCCGCCGAAATTGAAAGAGGGATATCTCTGAGCCAGAGGGCAAGGATTCCCCCAGTTAGCGCTAAAGGAACTCCGGTGAATACCAGCAACGCATGCCTGAGAGACCCGAAAGCAGCGAAGAGTAGCGCCAGAATAAGAAATAGCGCCAGCGGTACCACGATTTCGAGGCGTTTGGCCGCTGATAGCAATTGCTCAAATTCACCTCCCCACGTTATCCAACAACCGGCTGGAAGCTTCAAACGCTCTTTAATTGTCATTTGAGCTTCATCAACGAATGAACCGAGGTCTCTCCCTCGCACATTACATGTCACGACCACCCGACGCTTTCCGTCCTCCCGGCTGATTTGATTTGGCCCTGTGACAACAACCAGGTCCGCTACCGATCCTAGTGTAACAAACGATTTCATTTTCCGGTTTTCGCCAATATTGGCGGAGGTTCGAACCGACTTGTCGGCCAGGGATTGGCCTGGTAGAGGAACAGGTATTCTTTTCAAAGCCTCAACGTTGGTTCTCAGTTTTTCCGGTAACCTTACGACGATGTCAAATCTTCGGTCACCTTCAAAAACCTGACCTGCCAACTTGCCTCCGACGGCTATCTCAACTATTTCCTGGACTTCGGAAACTTTAAGCCCGTAGCGTGTCATTTCAAGGCGTTTCAGTTTCACGGTGAGTATCGGTAATCCGGATACCTGCTCAATCTTCACGTCCGAGGCTCCCGGAATCCTTTTTAAAAACTCTGAAGCCTTTTCCGCATTGTGAAGAAGGATATCCATATCATCACCAAAAACTTTTACGGCCACATCGCTGAAGACACCCGACAGAAGATGATTGAATCGCATACGAATAGGTTGACTGAACTCCAAATTATTTCCCAGAAGTTTCGCCGACTCTTCTTCGATCCCCTTGACCAGGTCCGCCTTGGGCAGGCTTGGATCAGGCCATTGGTCTCGTGCTTTCATTACGACAGTGTTTTCACTTATGCTCGGGGGATGAGGCTCGGTTGCTATCTCCGAAGTGCCAACCCGGCCCATGATGGTGGCAATTTGAGGAAATTTATCTTTGAGTGTCTTTTCGAGAATGGATTGGAGTTCAAGAGCTTGCGATAGACTCGTTTCAGGCGCTCGCATGGTGTGAATCGAAACATCACCTTCATCAAGTGTTGGGATGAATTCCCGTCCTAGCATAGTCACAGCAACCGTGCTCACCGACACGAGAACCACTGATGAGACAGCAACCAGCGCTCTATAATTGAGAGCAAATTGCAGGAGAGGACGGTAAATCCGTTCGGAACTGCGGGTTATAAAATTTTCGTGGCCTGAAATCTTATCTGGCAGGAAGACCGCCACAGCAGAGGGAACAAACGTGAACGACAGTATCAATGCTCCTGTGAGCGCCAACAGAACCGTAAGCGCCATAGGGGTGAACATCTTTCCCTCGACTCCGGTCAAAGTGAGTATGGGAAGATAGACGATGATAATGATAAGTTCCCCGAACAACATGGGCTTGCGAACTTCCTGAGACGCCTCCAAAATCACGTCAATCCGTTCGGTTTGAGTTAGGGCCCGTCCCAGGGCTTTTCTCGCTTCGCCAAGTTTACGAGAACAATTTTCAACGATTACAACCGCTCCGTCCACAATGATTCCGAAATCTATCGCTCCCAAGCTCATGAGGTTGGCTGTCAGCTTCCCTGTCACCATGCCTGTAGCCGTGAACAGCATGGACAATGGGATCACCAGGGCCGTGATAAATGCTGCCCTGATGTTGCCAAGGAATATGAAGAGGATAATGACCACGAGCGCCGCTCCTTCAACGAGGCTTCTAGTTACAGTCTTGATGGTGTGGTCCACAAGAGTCGTGCGGTCATATAGCACTTTGGCCACAACCCCTTGGGGCAGAGTTCTGTTCACTTCCTCAAGTTTACGCGCTGCTCTTTGAGCCACATCCCGGCTGTTCTCTCCTATGAGCATGAAAACTGTTCCCAGAACTGTTTCCTCTCCGTTTTTGGTCGCGGCGCCCAATCGCAATTGCTTTCCGAAATCTACTGTAGCAACATCACCCACGAATACTGGAACACTCTTGACATTTTTTACCATGATATTCCGAATGTCTCCCAAATCGTTCACCTGGCCGGGGACCCTCACAAGATACTGTCCGCTGCTTTGTTCAATGTAACCGGCTCCAGCGTTGTCGTTATTCGTATTTATCGATAAAATCACATCTCTAAACGTCAGGCCATGTGAAATGAGTTTGTATGGGTCAGGTGTAACGTGGAATTGTTTTTCATAGCCACCTATCGTATTGACCTCCGTAACACCGGGAGTATTTCTGAGTTGCGGTCTGATGATCCAATCCTGGATAGTCCTAAGGTCCGTGAGAGTATATGGGGTACCGTCTGGTTTCACTGCATCAGTCAAGGATTCCACCGTCCACATGAATATCTCCCCCAACCCCGTGGAAATGGGTCCCATTACAGGCTCTATTCCCGGGGGGAGTTTGCCCCTGGTTTCCTGGATTCTCTCACTCACCAGTCTTCTGGCGAAGTAGATGTCTGTGCCATCCTCGAAGATCACGGTAATCAACGCAATGCCATACTGTGACAGGGAACGTGTTCTTACCAGTCGGGGAAGCCCTGCCATTCCAGTCTCGAGTGGGAATGTAATCCGTTGTTCTATCTCCAGCGCAGACAGACCTGGAGCCTGGGCGCTGATCAGAACTTGCACGTTTGTGATGTCAGGCACTGCATCAACATTCAGGTGGATCAAATTGTAGGCGCCGAGTCCTGCCATTATCAGCGTCAGGCACAACATTAACCATCGCTGTTGAATCGAGAATTTAAGTATTGCGCCAATCATGATTGGATCCTAATGTTCGTGGGACATCCCGACTTTGGCCAACTCAGCCTTCAATACGTAACTATTTTTCATCACGTACTTCTCTCCGGGGTTGAGTCCTCCACTGATTTCCGTGAAACTGTCATTCGATCCACCTACGGTTACAGGACGAGCCTCATACTGATCGTGATATTGGACAAAAACGACAGTTTTCTTTTGAAGAGTCTGAATGGCCTCATTACGTACAACCACAGGCGGTGAAGTATTGCTTTTCACGAGTTCCACTCTGGCGAAGAGACCTGGACGCCATTTACCCTCAGTGTTAGGAATAACTATACGGGCCTTGGCTGCCCGGGTGTCCTCTCCAACCAGAGGGCCTACGTATGAAACAGTTCCTACCGCCTCAAGACCGTAAGACTCAGTCTTTACCGTGGCCATCTGGTCGAGGTGAACAGAATCTATGTCCTTCGCGTAAACGGTTACATCCACCCACACCGAGGAAAGGTCGGCAATCACATAGATCTCTGCGTCTTCCTTTGCCCATTCTCCCTGTGACAGATGTTTCCTGGTGATCACCCCGTCAAACGGCGCTCTAACAGGGAAATGCGTGAGAGTACTGTCATCCTCATTTGAAAGATTGCTTAAGTCTTGCCTGGTAAGTCCCAAAGCCAGCAATTTATGGCCTGCAACCGTGAGTTCTATCTTTCCTTCGAGGCAAACTTTTTTGGCGGTAAGAAACTCTTTTTCCGAGACAGTCTGAGCCTCCCAAAGGCGTTGAATCCGCTCGAAATTGTAGCTCGCAAGCTTTTCTCGTTCGACCGCAACGAGGTATCTGCTTTTTGCCTCTCCCAAATCACGGCTATCGATGACGGAGATAACCTCTCCTCTTTTTACCGTGTCCCCCAGGTTCTTTCGTGATTCCAGGACAACCCCGGCTACACGAGGGACCACGTGCGCAACCATGTCAGCGTTCGGGGTGATTTCGCCCGGAAGTTCCAAAACGGAAATGATGGAGCGTGGACCTGCGGGTTCCGTATCAATGCCCATTTTGTTGGCCAAATCCCTCGACACTGTCAGCCGGTTTTCATATTGGGATATCCGGGAATGCTCGTGCGCGTCTCCGTGGGATTCCTTTCCCTGTCCGTGTCTATGACGATCCTGATCTGTCCCACGGGCCTTGTTCCCGAACAGGATCAGCATCGCTGTTGCAAGCACGCCCATTGTGATTACAATGCCAATGCCTCGAAGTTCCTTTTTTGTCATTTTCTATTCTCTTTTCTGACGCCCGTACTCATCTTCATTGATAGTCAAGCGCATAGCTCGTCCCGCTCCCAAAAGTTGAAGTTTCTTTAAGGAAGGGGGTACAGGAACGCCGATCATCCACGTTCCCATACCACTCTCTTGCGGGCCCAAAGCCTGGGTAGTCACTTGAACGGCTCTGGTCTGTAGAACGCAGGATTACCTGGTGCGGAAAGGACCGGGAGATCGATTGTCCCGGCATTCCGATTCGAGGTTCCTGAATGACGTGGCCAGTTCCTCTAGCATGATCTTGAACCTGTCATTCTGGTTCTTATGCCATTGCTCGACACGCTTGGTTTGCGGATTGTGGATTGGAACGTTTTGGCCGCCTGCCGACATCACCGTGGTAACAAAGAAGGGGGCCAACACCAGCGCCAATGCAATAATGATCTTCTTCATGGCTCTTCTCCTTATTTTGGGCAAAGCCCATGTTCATGAATTCCCGTGCCGTCGGTTGATCTTTAGATCAAATCACCTACGGACTATTGGGAACGGTTAAGGCAAACCCGGAACCTTACAGGTCCTTTTACAGAGACCAACCCAAAAGTTTCGGGCGGATGTGACCGGAAAAAGGTCACAATGAACGTCTCCCTGAGACAAAGGCCTATAACGGGACCCAAGGTTTGATTAGTTCTTTGAAAAATGGATCCAGAATTTGTGTCGATCGGTGTTTCACTTGAAACGAACCAGATTGACACACTGGGAGGGAAGGATCAAATCAGGAGCACTGTAGCGTTGATTGTGCGAAGTGGTATGGAAACCCACCGGGTATTTGTTATGCCATAGCTTGTTGCAGGGCTAAAATCGGTGTGATTATGATTTTCGATCGAGTTGTCGAAGAACATGACATCACGATTTTTGGTCACTGCGATTCCGGAACTTTCTTTCCTGAACCCAACTACAAAAGTGGGGCTGTCAACACAGGAAACACAGCATTTGCTGTTAAAATTCGTAACTGATTGCGAATCCGTCCTTAATCCGGGGGCAGGAATATCAAGGCAATTAATTGTAAATTCAATTGAGACATCACCGCAGTTCTGATAGCACGAAACCCAGGCTGGTGATACCACGCCAATCATGAGAAAAACTACTAGAAATTTTACGATCAGCTTATGAGTATAAGAGGGTTTCTTGAAAATCATGAATCTGTTGGTGGGTCTGCCTTTTTTATCGGATCAGTTTTCACGGTCCGGCGCCGTGAATCTTTCATTGCTAGGATTAATTCAAGTTTTAATAATAGTCAACCTAATTTATCAAGTTATTTGTAATTAATGTTGATGATATTTGTAGTTCAACATGTGTTGACAAAATGACTCCTGAATCGGATATTACAGCTCATGAATTACGGTTATCTCGCCATCGTGTCTTCCTGGACCATCTTTAAAGCCGCATCCCCGTACCTTTTGTTCGGCTTTATTATCGCCGGGATAATCCGAGTATACGTAAACCCCAATTCAATCACGAAATATCTCCAGACCGGCAGGTTCTGGTCAGTGTTTTACGCATCTTTGTCGGGTATCCCAATACCTTTATGTTCCTGCGGCGTGGTTCCGGCTGTGGCCGGTTTAAGAAAACAGGGAGCGAACAAGGGGGCGTGCCTAGCTTTCTTGGTGTCTACCCCGGAGACGGTGATAGATTCCATTGCTCTTATATATTCGCTTTTGGGCCCGATACTGACTCTGATGAGGCCAATTACGGCTTTTGTCAGCGGCTTTTGCTCAGGATTAATCGAAAACTTTATGGGCAATTCGTATGGAGAGAGCAGGGACATGATTGTAGACAAGGCATGTGTTGTTGACGGTTGTTCCGATGGCATCGATTGCTACACCAAGGTTCATGCTCGACATCACAGTCGCCTTGAAAGATTTTGGGCAGGCATCAACTTCGCCTTCAGTAATCTTATGGATGACCTGGCAGTATGGTTCGTGATAGGGATGGCTCTTGCCGGTGTTATTAGCGCCCTGATACCTGCCCAGCTTGTTTCGCGACAATGGGGGCCGGGATGATTTCCTATTTGATAGCCACAGTCATTAGTGGTCCGATGTATGTTTGCGCCACTCTCTCGACACCTGTTGCGGCGGCTCTCGTGATGAAAGGAATGAGCCCGGGGGCGGCTTTGGTTATGCTCATGGCAGGTCCGGCGACAAACATCCCCACTATTACGATGGTTGTAGGTTTATTGGGGAAAAGAGCGTTCACGATTTATATCGGCTCGATCGTATTAGTTTCAATAGCGATGGCCTATGTCACCGACGCCGTCTACACGGCGTTTGCCATTTCCCCCAAAGTTTACCTTGGATCGTCAGGCGAAAGCCTCTGGTGGGAACATGCTGAATTCTTGGCCGCTATAATCCTGGCGCTATTAATTCTTCGGACATTATGGCAAAAATATGTGAGCCATTACGTCGAAATTTTGCTCGGGCGCCATGGGCAATCTCATGCGCAGGGCCACAAATGTTCCTGCTCGGATATCTGCTGCAATTCAGTTGAGAAAGGACCCCACCGATAATCTGCGAAATCGGGTTATTGATGTCGGTCTTGCCCAAGTGACCCTAAACTCTGGCCGACCCTTGTCATGTTCCCGAAAATTCAGCTATCGATCTAATCGGATTTTGCAGGTAATTTGAAAAGGCAAAAATATAGCCAGGCGATTATCGAAAGTACAATTATGCCGGACCATACCGTGTCGGAAAGATAGTGTCCTCCCTGGGCGATTCTCGCCAGGCTTCCAAGAACCCCCATCGTTAGACCAGCGCCCAGGAAAAAACTGGCCGCTCCGGGAAAGAACGGGTACAAAGCGATCCCTGACGCAATGGCGAATGCGTTGGCGCAATGACCGCAAACGAATGATTTCCCGCCACCGGGACCGAGAGGCTGGGCAACGCTCCTGAATGGTTCGGCGCCGCCGAATATTACCGTGTCCGCCGGCCTGGGGCGCCCCCACAATGGCTTCAATATTCCATTGACGATTAATCCAGGGCCTAGAATTACTGTTAGGACTATGACAAGAAATGGCTTGGCGTACTTGCGGGATAGATTTCCAACGCGCGTGAGAATATAGCCAAAAAAGGCTGCGATAGCCATGATTATAGCGGGGTACTCGCCGAATCTGTAAAACACGTAAAACGGATACATCTTTCCTATGGTCCAGCCAGAAGCGCCCAATCTCTGATCATGCAAAGCCGACGAGAGCATCAAGTCCCACCCCTTGAATTCTATAATCGCGCTAATAACTATCCCCAGCGAAAACAGGATACAAACAATGGCAATTCCGGTAGCTTTTGATTGTGATTCAGTCATGGTCTTTGCGCTAGAGTCGATCTCCATTCTGCCGCGGACAGGTGAGTCTGGATGTTAAACCGGTGTCAGTTAAAATAATTGAATTATCCGCAATTGGCAATCATGCCACCATGTCCGAATATCCCCAAGCTTTCCTTTTTTTGGGTGTCGTTTTCATCAGGGACTTGACAGGGAACATTCGATATGATTTATTCATGAGACGGCGTTGCGACGGGGCAATGTAAACTTGTCGGTATACGCCTGAGGAAACCACAAAGCCTCCGGATTGTAGCGGGCCGTTAACTCAGGGGTAGAGTATCTGCCTTTTAAGCAGAGAGTCGCTGGTTCGATCCCAGCACGGCCTACCAAAAAATTTCAGTGCAAGACGCTGATACATGTCTCTACAGCGTCCCCATCGTCTAGCCCGGCCTAGGACACAGGCCTTTCACGCCTGCGACAGGGGTTCGAATCCCCTTGGGGACGCCACTCATTTCAGCCAGACCATCATTCAAAATTCCTTTCAAACTTCCAACTTACGCTATAGAGTCTCAACGAAGGACAGTTCTTAAGCTTTGCAAAAGGAGTTTCGACATGTCTGAAAACAATCTACAGGAACAGGCTCAATTCATTTATGAAAACCTGAGGCTCAGGAGCCAGCCCATAGCCGTAAAATTCCGCGAATCTACGCAATTTCCTGAAAAGACGAAGCGACCATCAGAGGTTCTCCGCAAGAGAATCACAATCTGTCAGGCTGTCACAATGGCAAGGACCTATGGTTGGGCGGTCGGCCTGGGAAAAGAAGATCTTATCTGTGTCCCCGCGATGATCGCGTTCGGATTTACGCCTGCGTCCGACCAAAAAGCTGTCATGCGAAAACTGTTATGTAATGTGACCTTGTCAAAGGACATGGATACAGCCAAGACGGAATCGGACTCTATGTTTGTCCTCGATAAGGCTCCTGACAAGGGCATTTATCTGGCGCCTCTGGCCAAATCCGCTTTTGAGCCCGATACAATCACCATCTATGGTAATCCGGCCCAGATCATGCGATTGATTCAGGCCTGGGTGTACATGAAGGGTTCCCGTGTCACAGGGAACTTCGGCGGCAAAATAGAATGCACCGAATATCTCATTGGGCCCTTCAAGGAAGATGCGCCTCGTGTGGCCATACCCGGCAATGGAGACAGGATTTTCTCCATGACACAGGATGACGAGATGGCTTTCGCTATGCCTGGTTTTGGTCTCGGCATTCTTGTTGAGGGACTGAAGACGGCGGGCAGAGCTATAGGCGCTCGTTACCCGGTGACATTTTACCAAAATTTTCAGCCCGAATTTCCAAAGTATTATAAGGAGCTGGGATCAGAGCTGGGTATTTGACCGAGATTGGGGACCATGCCATACGAACAGTGGCGGGAGCCAGCGCATTAATCCTTTGTTGACAGGTGGCATGAAATAAATTATCATGCTATGCGACGCTTCGCGTTGTAATCTAGTCTCCAAGGAGTCGTATGCCATGAAACGATCATTGTTCACCCTAATCCTTTGCACATTTTCGTTAATCACGTTTGTGTCCGTATCGTCAGCGCACTTCGCAATGATAATTCCCTCCAAAGACGTGGTCGGTAAAGACGATAAAAAGGAAATTGGGCTCATGCTCCAGTTCACTCATCCCTTCGAGGGCGGCCCACAGATGCAGATGGATAAACCGGAAAAATTCGGAGTGGTTGAGAGTGGGAAGGTTATCAACCTGCTGGATACTCTTAAAGAAAAGACAGTTAGTGGAAAGTCTACATGGGACACTTCCTTCAAAATAACCAGACCGGCTGATTACGCTTTTTTCCTTGTTCCCAAACCTTACTGGGAGCCTGCTGAAGACAAGTTTATACAGCATGTCACCAAGGTCATAGTGGACGGCCTTGGCGCTGAAGAGGGATGGGACAAGCCTATCGCAAAAGAAGCTGGTTTACCTTGCGAAATAGTTCCGTTGTCACGTCCATACAGCCTTTACGCTGGGAATGTTTTCACAGGCCAGGTCCAAAGAGATGGGAAACCTGTTCCTGACTGTGATGTTGAGATTGAATTTTGGGGTAAGGGCAAAGTGAAAGCCCCGACGGATTCTCATGTCACCCAGGTAGTGAAAACGAATGAAAACGGCTATTTTTCGTTTGCAATGCCAAAAGCGGGATGGTGGGGTTTTTCAGCTATCATGGAAGGTGACAAGCCCATTAAGTTTGAGGGTAAAGACAAAAAACTGGAACTTGGGGCCCTGATGTGGGTACATGCTTATCCAATGCCTTAATCGCAATCTATTGCCGAGAGGACATCAAATGAAACACATAAGAGGACAACTCAAGAGTTTAATCTGGGTTTGGCGTATTTTGCCAATTCTGGCGCTGTGTTTAACAATTGGAACTAGTGTTTGTCTTGCTCACAAAATTAATGTTTTCGCTATAGTTGAAAAGGACTCTCTTGTGGTGGAAGGCTATTTCCCTGGTAATGCCAAAGCCCAGGACTCTCCGGTAGAAGTGTATGACTCAAGCGGCGCAAAAGTGGCCGCAGGTCGTACCGACACACAAGGTGTTTGTAAAATAAATTTGGCGCAAATTAAACCCATCAAAGGAGATCTTAAGGTTGTAATCGCCACAGGTGATGGCCATAGGGCTGAGTACACAGTTAAAGCGGCGGAAATTCCTTCAAAGCTCAAATAATCAGGAAAAGGAGGCGCAAGCCTCCTTTACATGTTACCTTATCAGTATTTTGATTCGATTTGGACTTTTTTTGATCTCAGGCAGTTCATCGGCCTTGAAGAGTTCTTGTCCAGGACATTGAAGTGAAGAACCCTGCGAATCTCAGATGGGCTATATGAAATTCCGAAACGCCGTTTGACCAAGTCCGCAATGATCGGGGACGTCCAGCCCCCCGTATCCAACCCTCTGTCTTCAGGACCTTGTCGAACCATGATTGCAAGTTCCCTTTTCTTGCCCAGACTTAATCTCGACTTTTTCCCCTGGTATGGTCCTCGCGCAAGCAAGCTTGTTACACCTAAATCCCCGTGCCTTTTTATCCATTGCTCCACAGTAGCACGAGCTACTTCAAGAATTTGACCAGCTTGTCTAAGTGTCTTTCCTTCGTGAACCAGCAAAATTGATCTTACCCGAACCCTTGCATCGAGATCTTTGCGCTTTTTGGTAAGATAGCGGCGCGGGATAATGTGTTTAAACTCCTTGATATCAAGTCTCAAACCACGCTTGGGTATCCCTCTTCCCTCCTGTGAGGTGTTGGAACGGATATACCAAATTTCCGGAAAAAGTCGCGTGTTTTCTCAAACCTATTACCACTGCGCGGCACTACCGGGGACCATTCTCCGCAGACGATATCTCTGTCGGTGCTGGAGGCGACTGCGGAATTGACTGTATCGCCATCATCGGAAACGGAACGCTCGTTATAGAACCCGAAGAGATCAAGGATCTTGAGCGCATCGTCGAGAAGGAGACTATGAAACTGAAAGATGTGAATGTGGTTATCGGCAGATCGCTTGGCTTCGACCAATCACGGATCGATGTTGTGGACAGGCGTATTTCGGAATCGAAGGAATTCCCCGATGTTCGGGAATTGACTCTGGTGAAAAGGAAAGAGTATTCTGATACTCTTAGGCGTTAAGCGCCCTGTTGGCAAAGAGGTTGCAGGGCTTAAGTATAAACAGCTCTATATGGTTCTCATCCTTGTCATCACAGCATATCTTTATTTCATGGCCGTGAAATAGGGATTTGGTCGCATGTCGAGATTAAGTCACCGTACCGTCCATCACAAAATTGGTTATCCGGCGCTAGGAAGTGACTTGTCTGAAAAGATTGACCATTTCTACAGCCACGCTGCCGGCCAAGATCAATTTTGTGATTGCGGGACGTTCGAGTCGGTCTAAAACAGAATACATGAGGAAAATGACAAGTTTGGCGTCTTAACCCATAGATAGGCGGCGGGCCTGCTCTTGATGTGTGATCGCTTCGGGTTACAGGAGGTTGTTTCGGACTTTTCGATAAGTTTTGTGGCCAATAATGGTCGAAGCCATGGCATTCATGCTGATTGGGTCGCTTATAGGGGGTGTTATAGAAGCGTTTGTTCTACAGAATATGTTGGGACGATTATTGGAAGGGCGGACGCGGTACCTTTAGGAGTGTTGGTCCAACATGAAAAGGCCAAAAACTTTTTTAGTGGTCAATGGGTGAAAGTCGAAGGTAAAGTCAAAATCACGACAAAGAGGGACCAGCGCAAAACGGAAATCCTTGCTGAAAAAGTTGAACCGATAGACCCACCCAAAGATCAATATCTTTACCCATAAAGTTATGGCTACAAACTGAGGATGTGCAGGCTTCCTATAAACAGGATTACTCCCAGGAAGGTTATGGCCAATGGTCCAGAAACCAGCAGGACGGCGCCGGCGGTCTCAAAAAGACGTTGGTACCTTCCGGTGAAAGTTAGGATAAGTCCTCGGGAGCCAATTGCGGTTGCTGCGACAAAGGATGTGGTTAGGGCCATCCCCAACGCGACAGCTACCATTGCCAGCAGACCAGCCCATAGAATGCCCAGTGTCATACTGAACAGCAGAATTATGGCGGCTCCGGAGCAGGGAATGAGGCCGGCGGCCAGCGCCAGGGCCAACAGGCTCTTGGGATTCGAGTGACTTTCACAGCAGTGGCCTTCGTCATGATCATGAAAATCAGGGTGGTCATGATCATCTTGGGTCAAGTAAACAATACCCCGTGTCAGAAGAAATATGCCAACTACAGCTACCAGAAGATAGCTGATGGAGTACATATATTCCGAAATTCTGTCGAGGTCGAATAGATTAGCGTCTCTTCCCAGAAAGCGAATACCCAGAATCAAGATTACTGGTGAAAAGACATGGATAAGAGAAAATACGCTTGAGAAAAACAAGCCATGTCTAATATTGCCTTTGTTCGCTAAGAAATAGGAACACACCAGACACTTGCCATGGCCGGGCCCTACGGCGTGTACAACGCCGTAAGCGAAAGAAAGAACCAGAAAATACCAAAGACCGGAGCCGGTAGGATGGTCCTTAATCTGCTTCGCGTAGAACGTCAATCTTTCTCTAAAGTCTTTCTGGATTTCGGCAATCCACGTCAAAACGCCTGATACAAAAGGTAAACTGAATACTGTTCCTGAAACCGGAATCCCGGTATGTCCACGGCCGGCGAGCATGGGATTTTCGGCCTGAGAAAATAGCGGGCAAAAAACAACAAGGGTAAGCGCCATATAAAAGATTACTCTCGTCACTGCTTTCTCCTGAATTTAACTGTTAACACCTTTGGGATGACCTGACCGAAATAATACTTCAGCGCAGGGTCCTCCTTGATCTCGAAGGTGTGCGTATAATTCCCGTCATTCACAAAAGATACCGGCGCCTTTTCGGCAAACTCGAAGTCATTATAGTATTCTTCGTCACATACCAGCGCCTTGACGAACTTGAACTCTTTGGACGCCTTCAAAGGGCAGGGCACGATGTATGTGAAACAGAGCTTACCGTTTTTGATATCGGCCCAAAACCCTTCAATCCGGTTTACCGGAAAAAATTTCCCGTCCAGCTTTACCAGAGTAAAGTATTGATACTCTTTAAGGCTGTCAAATAAGTCCTTTTTTATGAAATTCATGTCTCTGGTGGTTAGTTTTCCGCTTTTAGCCCTGGCGTACTTTCCAAGCGCCTGTTCGCTGAACATTTCGTCGAATATCCAATGAAACTTCAATGCGGCTAAACCATCGTCATTGAACATCAC
>JBMFSZ010000043.1:0-13889 GCA_049967315.1 Desulfomonilaceae bacterium | reverse complement strand
GTTGTTTGGCCTCTTTAGCGCTGATTTTCCGTTCCGTTTCTATATTTACCGATTCTGAATGACCGAAGAAAGTCGGAACCCTGACAGTGGTAGCGGTGACTCTAATATTTGGATCGAGTATTTTGCCGGTTTCCCATACCATCTTCATTTCTTCTTTGGTGTAATCATTCGGCATAAAAACATCGATATGCGGCAGACATTCAAACGCTATCCTATGTGGGTACACGTTAGTGTCCATTTTCCGGAAGGGCTTGAGTCCAGACCGAAGCTTGTCCAGGCCGTCGTCCTTGTTCCAGTCGAGAGCGCAGGCAATCTCACGGGACTCAAAAAGCATTTCCTCTATCGCGTCCTTACCTGTCCCTGACACTGACTGATATGTCGACACAACAATACGTTTGATTTTGGCTGCGTCATGAATAGGTTTTAGAGCAACCAACATCTGAATCGTTGAACAATTCGGGTTAGCTATTATGTTTCTTACTGTGTAATTTGCAATTTGGTCCGGGTTTACTTCAGGAACTACCAGAGGAACTTCCGGGTCCATTCGAAAGTGCGCTGTGTTGTCTATCACTACACAGCCCGCTTTTGCGGCAAACGGCGCAAACTTGGCGCTAATTGATCCGCCAGCGGAAAATAATCCTATATCTAATCCCTCAAATGATGATTCTTTGAGTTCATCAACTGGATGTTGCTTCCCTCTAAATTGAAGCTTTCTTCCAGATGACCGACCTGATGCCAACAGCACCAGGTTGTTGACTGGAAAAGACCTTCGTTCCAGAACATTGATCATCATGTTTCCAACTGCGCCGGTTGCTCCGACGACTGCAACATTGTAGCCTTCCTTTTTCATGTTCGCCTCAACGATAGTTAGATTTGTTATTTTTTCAGGTCAGCTCTTTCAAGGGGACTAATTTCTTCGGTGGCTCACTCCTGAAGGCGATTCGTCCAACTTGTCCACAGGAATTTTTTCTAAGGAAATGTCTCCCGAAGCGTTGTCCTTTTTGAACATCCAGATCCGTCCGCTTTCGGTATCCAGCATAAATGTGTGCCCCTTGATATTTGGTGAGACAAAAACCTGAAAACGTCCCGATCCGGTTAGATAGCCAGATACCTCCCCGCTTTTAGCAGTCACAGGAGCGAGGTCTTTTCCCAAAGGCCATTGGGCAAACAGTTCGGACTCTGAGTATATCATCAAGATACAACATATCGACACTACGCAGATCAACCTTCTCGACATTATTGAGCCTCACGTACAGTTTTCTGAATTAGTTATACATTCCACAAGGCCAAGCGTCAAAGGTGAATTGTTCCGACCTGACACTCGATACCAATATGTCCGATGTGTCTGGAAGCGCCTAACCTTTCGGATTTAAAACAGAACCTTAAAAACGGCCAAAACTTGTTGGGGACGGTCTTGACCAAACAACAGGTTTTATGGTATTCTTCACCTACAAATTGTCAGTTGTTAGACGTGTAATCTTAATAAGTTAATTTGTTTTTCTAGGGATAACATTATTTTATCCTAAACTATACTTTTAGGTAGATGTTTGAGCTCATGAAACGATGTTATTTTACTTTAGCAATCTTTGTCTTGTGCCTGGTTCATTTTGTGACGCTTGGCTTTGCCGGCATGTCGGCGGAAGAGATCCTTAAAAAAGTCGCCGAGCAGGGATTCAAAGAAAGTTTTCGCGCCGCTCTTACGATCAAGACCATCAAAGGTAAAAAGCCCCCTACCAATCAAGCCGTCTGGGTATGCGGGAAACTGAAAGATGGTCAATCGGATTTCTTTTTCGACTTTGACGAACCCAAAGAATCTAAGGGCTTGCGGTTTCTTTTACAAACGCGGTCTGGACAGCCACCTAAAGTTTTCATGTATTTGCCTGCAACTGGGAAAACCCTACCAGTTGTCACAGATGATCCGTCATCTGACATTGGCGGCACTGGTCTCAATACTGATGACATCCTTGGCTTCGTCCCCAATCCAAAAGAAAAATATTCCATTGACAAAGAAGAAAAACTCGACGGCAAGGATTGCTGGGTTATCCGGGTCACAAAACCAGATAACAAGGGTGAACGTTTGGTCTGGGTTCGAAAACAGGATTTCACAGTTGTAAAATCAGAAGAACTGGATTCCAGTGGCAAGGTTGTAAGGACCTATAAAGTCGTGGAATTCTTCAAGACCGAGGATGGTCGGGAATTTCCTCGCGAAGAAGAAATTACCATACCCAAGAAAAAAGTTCGCATTCTCGTCAGGCAGGAGAACGCTGTTTTTGGGATAGAACTGGCTAAAGAGTTATTTGATCCCGAAAAGTTCGGGACATTTAAGTGGAAAAATTACTAAGCCGATACATTTTGATTATCTTTATACTCTTGCGTTCGGTGTTCGAAAAATGCGTAAAGTTCGAATCTCAAATTTATTAAAACCCCTTGCTTGTTTTGTCCTTGCCACTGGCTTGATTCCAGGATGCGCCTCCATAAGCCGAATGCAGAACAACATGGATCTCATGACGTATTACATGGGTGTGGTAGCGCAATCCATGCCTCAAATGGCGTTTAGCACCAAACGTATGGCTGACACCGCTGAGGGTTTGCAGAAAAAGTCCGACGGCATGATGGCTGACTTTCAAAAGAAAGGTGTCTCAACAGAGAGGGCAGTCCAAAATTACGCCCAAACTTTTATCGATAATGATAGGGCCATTATAAAGAATCTGCAAGGAATAAAAGAAGAATTAGCCCAGATCAGGGCTCCGCATCCTCAGGCAAAACCTTCAGAAAATTTCCTAAGAAACCAGGAACAGTTCAATGCAACCATAGCACAACGTTTAGGAAAGATGGAAAGTCAAATCCAGTCACTTTCCGATCGAATCAACAAGCAAAAACAGTAGCGAAAAACGTAGAGATCTGGCCCAAGGAATCCAGCAACGCTTAATGGATTTCCAAAATTACTTCTTTCCCCATAGATTTCAAAATTGAAGCTATAGATTGAACACTCCTACTTTTAAAACCCATTTCTTGAGGTAAGTTAGGATTTAGATGGGCCGGATTTATGGCCTGACCAAGGAAGATGTAAATGCAATCGGCATAGAGAAATTCTTTTGCCAGCAAACTTGAACCATCCCGAAGTCCCGAAAGTTCGTCAATATCCTTGACCTTTTGCAAAATCTCCAACGCATGATTAACTGTGTGAACACCTTCAGTAACAAGATCAATTCCTTCCATCCTTCCAATTGGAGGAATCTTGTTAGTCATTGTAGATAAATCTACGGTAACATCTCTCCCAAGCACTTTTGCCAGTATCCCTGCAGTTGTGCCGCCACTTATAATTTTCCGCCCAGGCAGATCGAGAAAGCGTTTAGCAACATCGTCATCATCCTCACTCCTGACGGGGGGACCTATCATGAAAGCGCCAAAGCGTTTGGGTCTGATTTTTAGCACCCCCACCGTAGTATCGTCCCCGGGGCGGTCTTCATAGAGTTGTCTTGCCTGGTCAACCAGTATTTGAGCAACCTTTTGGGCTGAAACATCTTCATATACCTGCGTTTCGAGAAACTTTGCGATTTTTTCCCAATCCCAGCCGAGGTTTAAAAGACCTCCAATTCCAGCGTGAATTTCTCCGTCACTGACTGTGACCAACCAATCCCCGGCGTCAGCATGGACATGGGCCTCCCGAATCTTTCGTGATCCAATAACCTTGTCCTTGTAGTTCAATTGACTTACATAACCCCTTTTTAGAAAAAAGGTCGGTGGGTTATCAAACTCGGCCAGATACACTCGCCCATCTTCCTTGACTTTCAACAGTGTAAACGTGCTGTAGGCTATCTTCCTGACCTTGCATTCCGGCAAGGTGTCTGTAAGCGTTTCCACAACTTCTTCCAAGGGTAGGCCGCGCTCCAGAAGTCGCGTGGCTATCTTGGTGGTCAACGTAGCCAGAATATTTGCTTTTACCCCGCTCCCCAACCCATCCGACAAAACCATTAATTTTCCGTCACCAATTGAAGCAACCGACAGAGAATCTCCACAAAGAATTTCCCCATATTTGCAAACAGACGCGCCTCCCGCTTCGATATAAAGAGGCTGACTCATCTGGTCGCTCCTCCTTCCCCTGCGAGTTTTATTAATTCAAAAAGCGCTGCCTTCGTTTCCGCTGTGGTTTCACCCAACAGGCCTGCAATTTCCTGAGCTACGCGCATTTGTTCATGAATCACTTGATGCGCCTTGTTGATAGTTTCGGTCCTGAAAACATCTGCCTGCTGATCTTTGATTACGGTCTCGGTAACATCTAGAAGCATAAGGACTCTTAAATCCTCTTCGGGTAAATTGAAATTGTAAAGCTTCGCGGTCCTGCCGACCTTTTCCAGTTTAAGCCATTGGGAGCCGCCGTAATCCACGGCGTTATCCAAAGGATCCACACCGAAAAGGTCCTTGAAACCTTTGCCCTGTACATCCTCTGGCGACTCTTTGGACACCAGTTCAAGGAAAGCTCGATTGCTATAGACAACCCTGTGGGCCTCATCGGCAAGCGCTAGCGCCACGGGTAACTGTTGGAAGATTGTCTCGGCTCTCTGATCCGCGTGTTCACGTCGTGTTTTAGCCAGAATCATTTTGGTTTGCAGGGCGGTATAGACCATTAACAGTATCTGATGAGGACCAAATGGTTTGGGAATATAATCATAGGCCCCCAATTTGACAGTTTCGACAGCTTCCTCAGTGGCTTTAAAAGATGCGCTCAAAATTACCAGGATATCGGGCTGCCTGGCCTTTATCTCCTTTAGAAGCTCTTTTCCTCCCAATTCCGGCATCTCAATGTCAGTAATGATAACATCGTAGGGTTCGTGTTCCAGTTCCAATAAAGCATCTGAAGCCGATTGCACTGTCTTGACTACAAAACCATCATTAACCAGGACCCGTTCACAAATCTCCAGTACCTTGCTGTCAGCATCGACCATGAGGATGCGTGAATTCGTTAACGTTTTTCCCTCGCCTACCGACATATCCACTAGGGGGTCAGATATGTGAGCCATGATATGGGCCATTCCGTCAGCCATTTTTTCGAGCGACGCCAGTTTTTTGACCCTTTCAACCTGTTCACGAGCCTGATCAAGTTGCCCTGTTTGGTCGGCCACTTTTGAAGCAAGTTGTGAACCCCACTCTTCCAGCTTTTTCCTTGATTCGGCAAGATTTCTTATCATCATGTTAAAAGTGGCGGCCAGTTGACCGACCTCGTCTCTCGCAACCACTGGAACTTCCTGAGTCAAGTCCCCTTCGGCAGCCATTTTTGCAGCATTAACCATTTGTTCAAGTGGCCGGTTGATCCACTTCACAAGAACATAGGATATGGCTCCCATCAAAATGACACCACAAAGAGCAATGATTAAAAAAGCGCCGACAAGACGGTCCACAATCGACAGAATCGGTCTTTCCAAAGTGGCCACTTGTATGGCCCCGATTACCTTTGAATCGAAATCTCGAATCGGTTCCGTGGCTGTCAAGTAATCTTCGTGGAATTCGGTTTCTGGGCTGATAATTATTTCTCCCTCAGTCAGCACCTTGTCTCTGAGGTTTTTGTTCATCAGGAAATCGGTGATTGGCAGCTTGTCTTTCCCTCGAATCGAAGAACTTATTGCTCTGTCACCTTGAAAAATGGCTACGAATCCGGATTCTTTCGTAAGGTAAGCCTGGTCCCGAAAGAGCCGCTGCGCAATACTTTCTACTATTGAATTGTTATGGTTTAAAAGGATACCGCCGAAGACTATCCCGATCATCTTTGATTCATGGAAAATCGGATGAGCGGCCTCTAGAGTGATCCCCTCTTTGGGTCGTGTCACCCCGAAACGCTGAACTAGTGTTGGATTTTCTTCTATCAGTTTTTTAATTTCGGTAAGTCGGAAACCTGATGAGCTTTTGCCTTGCATAGCAATTTTTATGGCAGGGATACCGGACAAATCCTTAGTCTTGGATTCTAGCTGGAAAGCCTGAGCGATCAGTTTACCGTTAGTGTCAACCACTGCAAGGAAGTCCAGATCATTTTCGAGATTCATCATAGCAAGCTGGTTTCTAATTGATGAAAAATCTCCGCTTGTCACATAATGTTTTATATTTTCTGATACCCCAATCATCCGGACTTTAAGCTCCAGATTTTCCTTGTAGGTGTTTACAATAAACGATGCAGTTGAAAGGTCACTCGAAACCTTCTTTTGAGCCTCTTCAATAATGGTTAAACGGGCAAGGCGCATACCGAGAATCACAGTGAGCAAACCCACAAAGATGGCCACGCCCAAAAAGGCCCCTAAAACTTTCTGCTTTAATGAAAAATCCTGGGCCCAACGAGTGAAATCATCCCAGCTTTTCCATGGTACGCGAATGGTCTTTTCCTGGTCCATATCCCGCCCACCTTTTTAGATTTTTTCGAGTATCTCCGTCTGAAAGATCCCTCTGGCTTCGTCTACCGAGTTGGCATGAAATAACTCGCCATCTATCAACAAATTAACCCCCTCGGTGCATTTATCCATGCAAAACGAGCCCTTTAACTCAACTTTGGCCTCCAGTCCGGCTTCTTTGATAGCATCCTTAAAAAAATTAATGATCTCATGGGAACCTTTGAGGTGACAGGCGCTTCCCACGCAAACAGTGATCACTGGCATTCGGAGCAACTCCTTTCTCGCACTGTATCAAACCGGAGCTATTGAGGTTATAAAATCACAACGCTCGTAAAAATTCAGGTCTAAGCACTCTGGAATCTCTGGAATCAAGAACAGAATCAATCGCTGACAGAATCTTTTCCTTATCCCTGGGGAGCAAAGCTTTTACCGGAAGATAATTCGAAGCGTGATTAGACCTGAACACACAGTTAGTAAACGAAGACTCAGCTATTATAATTCTTAGTTCTTCTATAAGTCCAAACGGGTCTGGTAGTCTAAATGAGCCTGAAGTGAATTCTTCATATAACGGCGTTCCGGGTACTACAATTACGCTCAAGGCTCCCACAAAATCCGGGTCCATGTCGGTAAGTATTCGTGCAGTTCCCCGAGCGTGTTCAACGCTCCCTTCAACACCTCCTATGCCGAGAAGTACCGTCACAGAGAGATCAATGTCCGCCTGCTTAACCCTTAACCCCGCTTCAACAAGTTTTTTGTAATCAGAGCCTTTGCAGATCTTGGTTAATAGTCTTTCGTCACCTGTTTCTACGCCAAGATATATAATGCCGAGTTTTAACTTTTTGAGTTCCTTCAGATCCTCGAGAGACTTACGGAGGATATCTCTAGCATTGGCATAAGTGCCTATTCTCTCCGCTTCGGGATGAAATTTGTTTACAAGCTCTAAGATTTCTATAAGTCGCTTTTGAGGAATACATAGTGCGTCACCGTCGGCTAGGAATATCCGCCGAACAGGACCTATATATCTGGATTCTGCCAGATCTTCAGTTATTTCCTTTATACTTCTGATTTGAAATGGTTTGTCAAGATAACTTGCACAAAATGAGCACTTGTTGTGACTGCACCCCAACGTGACCTGAATTATTAGACTTTCCGCTTCACTAGGCGGTCTATAGACATTTCCGATATATCTCAACAACAATCTCCTCTACATTGGCTAGTCTACTCGAAATTCACTCCTTCTTTTACAAACTTGTCAAATTTTTTTACAAGATCGTCATTGTCTTGTCCCTCTACCTTAAGCAAAACATAATATACATTTTCTGAGCCTGGAACCACATACAGAATTTTTTTCTCCGGGACTGTTGGGCCTATTATTATAGGTATTTCCTGTCCAGTAACAGGATCCTCAAATTTCGATTCAGTCCATCCTTCCGGGATATTCCCAATTACTTTTCCATTTTTTGACTTCAGACGCTTGCGTTTTCGAATATATTTTGTCTGAAAAATGACCTTATAAGCTGTTTTATCTCCGATGTGCGCGTACTCCTCACGGTCCCCAGCCCTAATTGTTTCACCATCCGGAAACAAGGATGGATAATGAATAGCCAAGTTTTCTACAGGTTTGGATACTTGAACTTTCTTAACTTCTATTGTGGCATCCCTGGATGCGTCCGAAAATTCGGCCAGGTTCCGGCTTTCACGAACTAGAGGGAGAGGGCTATATTTAATGTCAGACATTCCGGAGGGACCGAAGCAGCCCTGAGAGAGAACTGCGCCGATCCCTAACGAAACTAGTTTAATGATGAATTTCAAATTGGCAGGCATTCGTTGCTATTATTCGAATTCTTTCTCACAATCCGATTAACACCCTACCGACACCGCAACCAAATTTATTCGATGACTATATCAGCAACTGCCAGGAAAAGATCGGATTCCCTTAATACCCCGATCAACTTCCCATTGTCATGGACCGGCAACACTGAAATCTTGTTCTCATAGAGTATTTTGAGCGCAGTCAGGAGATCGTCCTGAACCTCTAAACTACCTCTAATCTTTTGCATTATTTGTTTAACTGGAATACCAGAGTTTTTAATCACTCGTGAGCGAAAACTTTGTCTCGATTCATCTTCCTCAAGACTACCTGCCTGAGCGAATGCGACTGTAACTTCCATGGCTTGTAATTTTCCTGAAAGCCCTCCGGCTATTTCGGGAATCAATACTTTTAAAATGGTCCTGAAATCCAAAATTCCGATTAGATTCTCTTTTGAATCCAGAACCAATATGTTGCGATGTCCAGCTTCAGTGCACTTACCTGTTTCTACCTGACAATACAGCTTTCTTAAAGCCAAAATCGCTTCAGATAATGGACTGTTTTCGTTTACCACTGCGTAATCCTTCAATGGGACTAACAGGTCTGAAACTTTCCTTGTCAATGGCATCGTAACACCCTCGCATAGAATAAAACATTAAGCAAAAACATTTTAGATTGAACGTTTATTGCTGTTTGGGCGTGTTAATTCAGTGTCCACCTGCTCCTAGTATCCCACTGGCGGCCATACTCAGAATGACGGCTTCCAGTATTGCGAAAGCAGCGTACAACTTATCGTCGTTTTTCCAGAGGACCGGCACTATTGATAAAAAACAAATTATGGTAATACCTGCAAGAAACGCTATCCCAACAAAATTCAGGAAATCACCGTAACCTAGCATTTTCATCCACCACCAGCCCTGATGAATTTTAGCTACGCGTAAATATTCACCAACATTGTACGACCAGTATTTTGAAATTTCGGTGACCGGAATATACGGTTTAATGATTCCAAGAACATATAGCCCGAAACTTATGAGAATCAGGATTAATCCTAGCAACATCCCCTTTTCCAGGACCTTGGCGTATACTATTTGTTCTGGAGATGCTTGAAGGGACTTTCGCGGATCGCCTTTCATTACATTCACTCCTCTAAAGATTATTTATTCGAGAAATTGTCTTTGAAAATTATCAAGCCCTAAACCTCTGATCTAAAATCCTAGTCCCTTGCTCAAAGCTTTCAGACCCGCAAAAGCAAGCATGCCTATAACAACCCACCTCACAAGCCCGGGTTTGGCAACTCTCAGTAAACGAACCCCAACGAACGAGCCAACCATGATCCCTACCAAAGAAGGGACTACTATCATTGGGATTACACAGCCCTGGTTGAGATATATCCATGCCGCTGAAGTGTCTGTAATGGACAACAGGAACTTGCTTGTAGCTACGCTGATTTTTAGAGGAGCCCCCATGAGGAGATTCAGAACTGGCACATTAGCCCAGCCAGCCCCCAAACCGAACATTCCGGCCATAACCCCTATAACTACAAACAACACCAAGCCCTGCCACGTTCTATGTATCTTCCAATCTATTATTTCCCCGGTGCTGGCTTCCTGATAGACACCATATATTCTCAAAACAGAAGATATTGGATCAGCCTTAGGAACATTTGGAACCGTGGATTTTTTCGCCACCAACATCAAAATACAAATGCCTATAATCGTCACACCTAAAGCAATTTGCACCACTTGGGTCGGCAGCGCCAATCCCACCATAGCTCCTATTATTGCAAAGGAACTCGCGATAAGGGCTACCGGGATAGCTAGCCTCAAACTGGCGAGATTCATCTTCAGTAAACCTGGACCAGCGGCTAGCGCTCCGGCTAGGGCTACCAATAATCCCGCTCCTCGAACAAAATCCAGATGAAAAGGGAAAAACCCGCTTATTATTGGTACGAATAAGACACCTCCTCCTACGCCGCCCAAGACAGCCGCTACACCCATTATGAAAGTAACCACCAATAGAAACAGTGGCCAAATCCACCACGAATTTGCGGAATTGTTATCCACATTAGCCATGGTGTCGCTAGCCAATGCGCTGCCGGCCAAAATAACAACCGACAAAAGGAGCGCAACAATGAAAGCGCTCATTTTAATGGTTTTCGCCATGCGTCACCTCTTGACTACACCCTGTATATAGAATTGTCTCTACAATGGGTACATCCCCATTCTTTTTAGCTAATTGCTCCTGTAGACTAGTGTTCTGAAGGCATGGAATTGAGCTGTTAAAAGGGCATTATTAAACTATTTCCATACCCTGATTTTACTTTTACGTCTATTTCGTTTTTGCTAGCATGCCTACCTCTATAGCAAACGAGGCGCCCGATTCGAGTTCCGCGAACAAAAAGAAAATCCAATAATTCTAATCGGGTTGACTACTTACTTTTTTTCTCCGGCTTCATGATTTCTTCGGCAGTGTTGAAATCACCTTCTTCAGCGAAAGACGCCGCCACCATGGAGTCTTCAAGTTTTTTCTTGTACGCCGCTCTTAACGTCTTCATTAGCTGATCTAGAGGGATAGGCTTTCTAAGATATTCAAAAACGCCTAGGCGTCTAGCTTCGATTTCGTCAGCTTCTGAACCATGCCCTGTAAGCATTACGACCTGGACACCGGGGTAGGCTTCTCTAGCACGCCTCAACACTTCCATCCCATCCATTCCAGGCATTTTTAAATCCACTAGAAGTACATCCGGAGTACTTTCTTCCAGCTTTTTCATAGCCTCTTCCCCGCTAAGGGCAACAGAAGTGTCAAGGTTTCTGATCTTCATCCGCTCATCCAGAGTGCGAACGAAATCCTCCTCGTCATCAACCATCAAGACTTTGAATTCTTTCATGACGTCCTCCACCTATACCAAGAAGTTTTTCCTAATTTCAGTCTGGCCAATAACATTTAATAGCTTAATAATATATTATTTTCTGACGGTCGTATTGAGACCCCTTCGACCACAAATTCACTTTCTAAATCTCCCCAACTTGAAATATTCACGATTTCTTCCAGTTTAAATTTCCCTGAAGTTGAAGTTTTGATTTTGAAACATACGCCCACTTTACCATCAGGGAATCGCACTGGTTTGAGTATAATCTCGGAACCTTTTCCAACCAATGGAGTAAGAAACTCTAGGGTTCTATAGACCAACATTCTTGATTTCAATGGGTTATAATTCAGGATTATGGGCTCCTCCAACTGTTCAACCTTTAATGTAACCTGGTTTAAACGACTAAGTTTTGCCGATAGAAATATTGTTTGATTTAAAACGGCGTCCATATCTTCCTGCCGTTTTTTATCATCGGGGACATGACTAAAACGGTTTAATTCTCCTACAATTTCTGATCCTCTTGCGACTTGGCCCTCAATTTTACCCACAACCTCTATAAGCCTGTTTTTAAGCGGGAAAACTGAATCGTCCGACATAACTAGCAAATCTTGAGCTAATCCTGCTGCTTCACTTATAATTGCCAGGACATTTTGCATATCGTGGGTCATTGCGGCGGTGACCTTCCCCATGAACAGTGATTCTTCCATTGCTATCACCAAATTAATTGACGGCGGATCCCTTCTTGATAGCCCTACCAATTTTATCAATCAAATCGTCAATCTTTACGGGTTTTGATAAATATTCGAATGCGCACAGGTCTACACCCGTGGTCCCTTCAGGGGTGGAGCCCATCCCTGTCAGGATTATCACTTGCAGACCAGGATATAGTTTTTTGACTTTCTCCAATACTACTGAACCACTCATACCCGGCATCATGAGATCGAGTATCATGACGTCCGGCCGACAATTTTTGAGGATTTGGAGAGCCCCTTCCCCATCGAAGGCGGTGATAACTTCGATTCCTCTCAAACCTAATCTCTCGGCAAGAGTCAGAACAAAATCTTTTTCATCGTCAACCAAAAGAACTTTCCAGTTGATCATCAGGAATCCCCCGTTTGTTGCAGAGTTTCTTTTGGTATATAAATCGTGAAAGTGGTTCCTTCTCCCAATTTACTTCGGACACCCATTTCTCCACCAAGTCTCTTGATTATTCCGCTTGAAATGGATAACCCCAATCCTGTCCCGTAGCCCGCCTTCTTTGTAGTGAAAAAAGGCTCAAATATGTGTTTGAGAGTTTCGTCAGACATACCCTGACCAGTGTCTTCAAAGGTAACCCCAACCATTTTTTCATCTCGATCAAAGGTTGCTACATAGACAGTTCCTCCAGTTTCTATTGCAGCAAACGCATTGTTCAATAGATTAAGGAATACCTGTTGGAGCTGTCCCTTGTCTGACAATATTCTCGGCAAGTTTTTGTCCAGGTTCAATTTTATTGCGATGTTTCTGTAAAGAGCCTCTTTCTCCAGGAAAGCCAATGTTTCCTTGATGACTTCATTGAGATCAAGGATTTGAATTTCTACATCGATTCTCCTGGCAAAGCCCAGCAAGCGGTGTGTAATAGCCCTGCATCTCTCCACAGTCTGGATTATGGCGTCAACCAGATTCAAAAATTTTTCTCTATCTGGAAAATCGGCTCTATATTCGATAAGGTCTTTCATAAGACCGGCCTTCTCATTCACTATCGCCAACGGATTGTTCACTTCGTGGGCAACTCCGGCTGCTAGCCTACCTATGGATGCAAGTTTGTGGGAATGTTCCATTTCGCGCATAGCCAGTAGCCTCTTGTCATCGCTTTCTTTGATTCGGCTTATCGTTATGTCGGTAAGTTTAAGCACCATTAGGAATATGCCCACAACAAAGGCCAAAAGGCTGATGAGCAAGCCAGCTCTTGAAATGTACCATTCTTTTAGGGTATCAGGGAGCGGCCTAACCAGGGCAAATATGAAATTTGTATAATTTAGATACGAATAAGCCAAAAAGACATGTCGCCCAAGATAATCTGTTTGTTCAATTACTATTGGCTCGAGGCTTTTTGGTGGGACGAGAGGGGGTTGTTCCAACACGTCTCCGTAAAATTTCGATTTAGTCTGTAAGACGCCTTGATGATTGATTAGAAAGGCGTCACTTTCAGGGTCCAGATTCATGGATGATATCAGATTATCGAACTTCTCTATATTTATCGTCGCCCGTAGGATCCATTCCCTACCATCGTTGGGAATATGTTGTACGGCTACAGCGATATTCGGGAACCTCTGGAATCCCCTGAACACGTCGCTTACGTAAACGCCTTTTACCTTTACCTGGTCAAACCATCCCTGACCCGCGTAATTACCGTTCTGAGAATAATAAGGACCGGCGTAGCTTATGTGGGTCCCATCGGAGTTTATGAGGTCAAGATCGACGAAGTCTTCAAATTCCTTTTTGATTACTCTAAAGATCCTGTTCAGTTTTTTCTCATCAGCCAGTTCGTCATAGGTATATGCCGAAGAGATGAAATTTAGGGTTGAAAGTCTCTCTGACAGAAAAAGTTCAAAGGAATCCTTGGTCTTGTTCACCAGCGCCCTCATAGGAGCTAATATTTCTTCCTTAAGGGATCTCTGGTATTCCAGATAATTGATTGCAGTCATTACAATAGTAGGGGCTAGTGTGATGACCAATATCAATATGGAGATATTCCTCTTTGCAGTCCTGTATCCTTTGGGCGCGCCGTCCTCAGCCGGGATCCCAACTAGTTGGGAAATCATGTCGTTCAAGGGTTTCATGAACGGCC
>JBMFSZ010000042.1:0-14326 GCA_049967315.1 Desulfomonilaceae bacterium | reverse complement strand
CAGATGTGAGCCCAATTTTTTTGCCAACTATTTTAGGTCTATCTTTGCTGAGCCGCATTTTTATGCCGGCACGCTGTATTTCATAAGCGTCTTTAAGGGAAATCTCCGGAAATGTAGAGGTCAGCGGGTCGATTGGATTGACGTTCTTCTCTGCCTCGTAAAGCTTGGTCGCTATTGCCTTAATGTCCATATTGTTTTACTTCCTTTCCCATGTGAGCCAACCAGCGTTCGCGAATAACTGACGCTACAGCCTCAGCGAGTGAAGCGTCATCAGCGCCACGACGAAGCCCTGAAAGAAGGGCCTGGCATCCGAGACGAGCTTCAGCGTGAGGGCCGGGCAGGGTTACGATCCGGGAAATCCCAACTCGTCCCACAGCTATCCGAACGCCTTCCTTGTGGTGCCTTCTCATGTCTGGAGTGAATTTAAGAATCCACTGTGTATGAGCATTAGGATCAAGGCGCAAGACAGCTTCAACGCTGTGATCCTTACTTTCTGCTCCAACTCCTCCAGTTGTAATAATGAGACCGAACCCTTTCATCAAAGCCGCTTCGAGTCGATTAACCGCCACTGCGAGATCGTCCTCGATTGCACCTCCAAATTCTGTCTGGAAACCGGCATCCGTCAGGGCGTCAATCAGGTAAGGGGAATTAGTGTCCTCGATGTTCCCGGCTATAACTTCTGAACCTGAAGCAAAAACGCATGCCCTTTTGGATATGGTCTCGGTTATGGCGCTACCCATTTGTTCCGATCGAGCGATGACATCTTTGGAGACTGCCGGATCCAGAGCAATAAGGCCAAGAATTCCTTCTGAATGGACAGATGCGGATTCTGAAATCGTCACTCCGGGAATGGTTCCAAGTAGACGCAAGATCTCGTCGTGTTTTCCAACAATTAAGGTTGCTTCAACCTTCTTTCGCAGCACATCAAATGCAACCACCCCATTCTGGACATCTACAACCATGAGCTCTTCCGGATCCAACCCGAGGGCCGAAGCTGCTACAGCGGCAACCTGGCCTAGATTGGCTCCCTCCAGTTGAACGCCCTCAACCCAGAAAGTAGTTTTTTCCAAGAGATCCCATTCCATGGATCGGCCTCACATTCGTGGTTAGCGATCAGGCCTTCCCAATAACATCGAGGCGAAAGTCGAGGATTGGGGCGTCTATAATCTCCCGCCCCACCTCGATGATTTCTGCGCCAGCCGCAACCACATCATCAATACTACACAGATTGACTCCACCGGCAAAGGCGATCTTAACCTTATTTCTAAAACCCTTGCGATCAACAACGTCTGCCACTATGCGAAGGTCATCTATGTTTCCTGTATCAACCATTATTGCGCCAGCGCCAGCGTTAAGGGCCTGGCACGCTTCTTCGGCTATCAGGTTGGTGTCTCCACGGACCTGAACTGCCACAACACGCCCGTCTAGGCCCCTGGCTCTCTCCACTGCTCTCCTGACGCTTCCGAACATACGAACATAGTTTTTATCCAGATACACAAAGGGTTCATCGAGAAGGCGAATTCCAGCGCCTCCTACGGCAATCGCCTTTCGCAGGTGGGTGCGCAATTCCGGTGCGATCTTTTTCCAGGCCCCGCATACAATGTGCGCCCTACCATCAACTTGAGCCAAAAATCTCTGAGCGGCCGTAGCTACTCCGGATGATTTTCCAACACAGGCAAGGAGTTCCTCTTCTGCTCGAGCAATATCCTCAGCCGAGCCGATGATTCTTAAGACGAGGTCTCCAGGGTTAAGGGGGGTACCTTCTTGGGCAAGGAAATCGAGGGTCATCTGGAGTTCGGAAGTTCGATTACGAGTTAGTTCAGTTCCCGCCAAAATGCCGTTTTCGGTGGCCGATATTTCGGCGACGAATGAGATAGTTTCAAGAGGTTCAAAAAGGAAAGATCGAATGTCCATAGTTCGTTTATACCGAATAGCGTTCGACGATACGGAACCAACTATGCGTGATTAATTCCGCGACAAAAAATTATCCCAACGCTACAAAATTGTCAATAACCAAATTCAAAATCAGTTCTGTAATCTCTGTAATCTCGCCCGCCCGTCATCCCGGTACCCCAATTTCTCGGATATCGTGTCCGCCGTCCTGACAACAAGATCGATCGCCTTGTCCAAACGTTCCCCCTGCATCCGCGATATCGGGCCAGAAATACTTATCGCTGATATAACTTTCCCGCTCTGATTTCTGATTGGCGCTGCCACGCATTTGAGGCTATCCATGATTTCCTGATTATCAATCGCGTAACCTTGTTCCCGAACTTTATGAAGTTCATCCTCCAGGGCAAATGGGTCAGTTATCGTGTTGCGTGTGAACCGCGGAAGCCCCTTTTTTGCAACGATTTCCTGTAATTCTTTACGGTCCAGGAAGGCCATTATTGTTTTTCCCACGCCAGTACAGTGCGCTGGCAGACGCATGCCTACCTGCGACGCGATCCGTAACGACTCGCTGGTCTCTCGCTTATCTATGTAAAGTACTTCGTACCTGTCCAGTATGACGAGGTGGACCGTCTCACGCATTTCCTCGAGAAGCTTCTGAATATACGGGGCAGCGACCGTGCGCACGTCCCAACCAAGAGCCACAATGCTCCCAACTTCGAACAGCCGTAACCCAAGTTTGTATTTAAGAGTGAACGAGCACTGTTCAATGTAGCCAAAGTCCTTTAAAGTTGAAATCAATCCATGGACAGTGCTTTTAGCCAACCCCATCCGATCAGCTATTTCGTGCAACGCAAGTTCTGTACGCGCTTCAGCTAACACATCTAAAATTGCAAGCGCCCGCGCTACCGACTGAATGCGCGAACCTGATTCCATGAAAATCCTCCTAACCAAGGGTACCGAAATGCCGTTTTCTTAAAAAAAACAAAAATTGGTAACCAAGCGTTTCCTTATCTCTGTTCACATTCAATAGCGCTTGGGTCCAGTCAGATCCTTGCGATTTCGAGAAGCGATTCTGCCAGTTGTTCGACTTCCTGCTGAGTATTATAATGACACAAACCCACGCGGACCAGTCCCCCTTTATCCAACAATCCTAGTCGTTCGACGGCCTGGATGGCGTAAAAGTGGCCATCCCACACAAATATATTCTTGCTGTCGAGCTGTCTGGCAATTTCGCTGGGAGCGAGTCCATCGATTGTGAAGGAAACAGTTGGAACACGCTGACTTGCTTTACCAGTTTCAGTGCTACCGTACAGGTGAATTCCAGGAATTTCTGACAGACTTGACAGAAGTTTCTGGCATAACTTGCTTTCGTATGACCTGATGGCGGCCATCGCAGTTTTAAGCGTTTGCCTGCGACCGTTCAAGTTGCTGAATTGCGCTTTGTAATCATTCCCAAATTGTTCGCCTATGGCGCAAAGGTATTCAACCGCGGCGGATGCCCCACAAATTCCTTCGAAATTGTTGGTTCCGGTCTCAAACTTGTCTGGTGGCTCATTGCCAGCCGGAACGACCTTTGTTGCGGGAAGCGCCTTGAGCAAATCGTGTCGCCCGTAAAGAACTCCGAGGTGAGGGCCGAAAAACTTGTAAGCCGAACATACCAGGAAATCACAGCCAATTTCATTTACATCAATCGGACCATGCGGGGCGAAATGGACAGCGTCGATATAAACCATGGATCCGACTTCCTTGGCCATACGCGTGATGGTCTTTACTTCATTAATTGATCCTACAGAATTCGACGCGTAGCCTAACGCCACCACCTTAGTCCTTGGGTTCAAGAACCTTTCAAAATCAGCTATGTGCAGCATGCAATCTCTTGGATCAAAATCCACAAATCTTACAATCGCGCCCAGATTTCTCAAGGCTAACCATGGAGCAATATTGGCGTCGTGGTCGAGCTTGGTTACGATGATCTCATCATCTGGCTGCAGTGTCTGTCCAATTGCCTGACTGATCCTGAATGTTAACGTGGTCATATTCGGACCGAACACGATTTCCTCTGGTCTACCAGCATTCAGAAAGTCCGCAAAAATCTCCCGAGCGTTGTATGTCATTTCATCGGTTTGAATACTTGCTGAAAAAGCCCCATGAGCATTACTATTAGACGTGATTAGGTAATTTTTCATGGATTCCAGAACTGAGCCGTGAATTTGGCTTCCACCCGGGGAATCGAAATAAAGTATTGGCTTCCCATGGATGGTTCTTGCTAGAGCAGGAAATCCCTGACGAATCCGGGAAATCGCTATATCGTCCAAAGCCATAAACCGAAGCCTCCCTGAGAGTTATGCCGGCATTATCGACTTCCTGATGGCTTGATGCAAGATAACAGGTCCAAAGACAAGGTTATTTCCGAAAGTTAGCAAAATAATAGATCATATTGATCTTTTAGAGCTATAAAACAGAAAGTGAAAACTTCCGAAAGGAGTCTTGTACATGAGCGCATTTCTTATTGGCCACATAACCTTAAAGGACGCAAACAAGTGGGCCCAATATCGCAAACAGGTCCCTGCCACGTTGGAACCCTGGGGTGCAAAGCTGATTTTCCGGGGACAACGTTCAAAGGTTTTAGCTGGAGAACATCACTATACAGATACTGTAGTCATTCAGTTTCCAAGTCAGGACGCGCTCGATGGATGGTACAGTTCGGAAGCCTATCAGGCTCTAATTCCATTGCGAAGCGAGGCCGCTGATATGACGCTAGTTAGCTTCAATGAATGAATTGGGGAATGGCTCTTTCGTAACAGATGAACGATGCGATATCAGGATTTAAAACAACTTTTACCAGAGGCTAAAGACGGGAGACCCAGAAAATAACAAATGGCTGGTTGCAATTTCAGTCATGATCCCTACGCTGATCGTGGCCCTTGACACTAGTGTGGCGAATGTGTCCCTTACTCACATACAGGGTAGCCTGTCTGCAGGGCAGGACGAAGTCACCTGGGTCCTTACTTCGTACATCGCTGCAAATGCAACAGTAATTCCAATGAGTGGTTGGCTTTCCAGACTGTTGGGACGTAAACGCTATCTAATGGCTTCGGTGGCTATTTTTACAGTCAGTTCGATGCTTTGTGGGGCCGCAACCGGTTTGACTGAGATCATTCTTTTCCGGATAGTTCAGGGCATAGGAGGTGGAGGATTACAGCCTATGTCCCAGGCTATTCTCCTTGAAACGTTTCCTGCAAACGAAAGAGGTCTCGCAGTTGGCATTTTCGGAATGGGTATCGTTATAGGACCTATTCTTGGTCCACTTTTAGGAGGATATCTTACCGATAATTATTCGTGGCGGTGGATTTTCTACATAAACGTTCCCATTGGGATTGTGGCCCTGGTAATGATCATCAGTTTCGTGGCCGATCCACACTATCTCCAGCGACTGGGCGCAGGCGACAAAATTGACGCGTTTGGCCTTACCCTTTTATGTCTTGGCATCGGAAGCCTTCAAGTTGTTTTGGATAAGGGGCAGCGAGATGACTGGTTCAGTTCCGATTTCATCCTTGTATTGTCGATAGTCGCTGTAATTTCTCTGGTTACCCTCTTGTTCTGGGAACTTAAACACGAAAATCCTGTGCTGGACCTCAAAATCTTCACTGATCGTAGTTTCGCGACCAGCAACCTTATAGCGTTTTTCGCGTATTTTGGTTTTTTTTCATCCATCGTTTTGCTGCCAATGTACCTGCAAACACTACTCGGTTACACCGCATACCTTGCCGGAGTGGTCCTGGCTGCAGGGGGGACGATAATGATTGTTTTGTTCCCATTGGTGGGAAAAATTACTGAGCGACTTGATTCGCGCTTGCTTCTGGCCGCAGGGTTACTCGTAACTGGCTACTCAGCGTACTACATGTCGGGGTTTGACCTGACTATCGACATCCAGACCGCTATTAACTCCAGGATGATTCTTGCGGCCGGGATTCCTTTCATTTTTGTTCCCTGTTCGTATCTCATGATCGCCTACATTCCGAAAGAAGAAATGAACAACGCCTCAGCAATTTACAATCTGCTGAGAAACCTCGGATCATCCTTCGGTATAGCTATTGTGACTACACTCATCGCAAGGCGCACACAATTCCACCAGAGTAGACTCTCAGAGCAGCTCACAGCCTACAACCCGCTGTATATCCATCGTCTTCATGAACTCCAGGCAATGCTGTCTCAAAAACTCGGGCCATTTTCGGACCCCAGCGCTCTGGCGCAAAACCTAATGTACAAGATGCTTGAGAAGCAGGCCACAACACTAGCTTTTGGGGATGCTTTCTATTTTCTGGCTGTTATCCTTTTCGCTCTTGTGGGAACCGTGTGGATAATTCGGAAACCGCCGGAAGCGCCATGATTTAGTGCGGGTTCTTCCACTAGTAGCAAATACAATAGAACCAGGTGGCTTGAACACCCGGAAGGCAATGTAATCGGTAACATTTCCCAGCCACCGATTGCCCTGTTACATTTCACTATCTCTAATTTCGACGTCTGGCTGAGTATCCTGAATCATCAGGACACTGTTTGCTTCGGCTACTGGTAATTCCTGAACATCTTTGAGTTTCTTGCCGATCACCCTCGTTCGTGTCTCGGCCTTTTCGATTTGTTTCGAAGCGCTTTCCAGCTTTTCTTTGACGGCCTTGAGCACATCGCCATATTTTGCCCATTCAGTTTTGACTGCGGACAGGAGGTTCCAAACTTCGCTGGATCTTTTTTGGATGGCCAGTGTCCTGAACCCCATTTGCAAACTGTTCAGTAGAGACCAAAGCGTAGTCGGTCCCGCTATCATCACGCGACATTCTCGCTGAACATATTCAGCCAATCCATTACGCCTGATTACCTCAGCGAACAACCCTTCAGTGGGTAGGAAAAGGATACCGAAGTCGGTTGTCCTTGGTGGGTTAAGGTATTTTTTACAAATGTCGTTAGCACACTGCTTTATGCGAAGTTCCAACTGTTTTGCAGCCGCTTCGGAAGCGACCGCATCCGCATTTTCCTGAGCGTCGATAAGCCTCTGGTAGTCTTCAACCGGAAACTTGGCGTCGATCGGCAACCAAACGACGTCATTGTGATCTTCGTTTTTCCCTGGGAGCTTAATAGCGAATTCCACTCGCTCTGCTGTGTCTCTTGTACTAACATTTTTCTCATATTGGTCTGCAGCTAGAACTTGCTCCAAAAGGGCGCCAAGCTGGACTTCACCCCATGTTCCACGAGTCTTGATATTTGTGAGCACTTTCTTCAGATCTCCTACACCGTTGGCAAGGGTCTGCATCTCACCCAGTCCCTTGTGAACCTGTTCCAGGCGTTCGCTCACCTGTTTGAAGGATTCACCAAGCCTCTTTTCCAGGGTTCCCTGAAGTTTTTCATCCACCGTCGCCCTCATCTGGTCCAGTTGTTTACTGTTGTCTTCCTGAATAGATTTTAGCCGTTCTTCAACAGCAGTCTTCAACATGTCAAGCTTTTTGGAGCTATCCTCCTGCATTGCTGTGAGTTTCTTTTCAACAGTATCCCTCATTGTTTCAAGTTTTTGTTCATTGCTCTGGGTAAGTTTGTCGAGTCGATCAGAAAAAACATCCAGGTTTAACTTCTGGGAACTGGCCATTTGCGCCATGTTGCTTACCAGTGAATCATTGAATCCCTTCAATGTATTGGATAGCTCTCCACGGTTACGGGAAATTTCTTCCCTTACAGCCCGATCCACACGTTCGTAGGACCTTTCCACATTGAGCAGCGCCTGTTCGACGGGACCAAGGTCAACTGATACCTTACGAAAAATCCGGACAACCTGGATGATGATTGTCGCACTCAATAACGTTATGATGATTACAGGTAGAATGGTTTCCATGATGCCCCAGAAGCAAACCTAACCATAGATTTTACGGTTAGGATCTGAATTGTGATCCGTCGGGAACTTTAACTGTTCGCATTATATTAGGTTGGTCAAAATTTACCACTTGCTGGTTCAATGTTTATATCTGAAAACAGAGGTGTGGATACCATGCTTTTGTCTGACAATCCCCTGATAGTTGCTCGAGTTTTCGGGATAGTCTGCAATTTCACCCTATACGGACAGCGAGCATGGAGATCGAGCCCCCATCTATCCCGTGGACCGGAAAACTCGGATGTTCATTTTCTTTGCGAAGACCAATTACATAGAGCAGAGGCAAGTAGTGATCAGGGGTAGGCACAGATAGCCTGGCGTCCGGCCCAAGCGCTTCGTAAGAGACAACCCTTGTGTCTTCACCATTGACCAGCAAATCCTGGACTGTTTTCTCAAACCGCAAAGCCCAATCGAAGGGCTGAATTCCTGTTTTACCCCATGCGTAAGTGAAAAGATTGTGAACTATATTGCCGCTACCAATCACTAAAATTCCTTCTTGCCGAAGTGCTGCAAGCTTTTTGCCGACTTCATAATGGAATAGGGGAGGCTGGGTTCTATCTATGCTGAGTTGCACGACCGGTATGTCTGCGTTCGGGAAAACGTGAGTCAGTACAGACCAGGTTCCGTGATCAATTCCCCACGTTTGGTCGAGTTTAACAACAGTAGGCGCAAGCAGGTCTTTGACCCGCAGAGCAAGATCAGGGCTACCTGGAGCTCCATATTCGACCCGGTAGAGTTCTTTCGGGAAGCCACCAAAATCATGAATTGTGGGCGGGTTCAGGTTCGCTGTGACGGCGCACCCATGTATGTACCAGTGGGCAGATACAGATAGCACAGCCCGCGGACGGGGTATGGATTTACCTATGGATATCCAGGCGTTGCTGTAAACATTCCGGACTAAGGCGTTCATCGGGTTACCATGTCCGAAGAAAATAGCTGGCATCAGATCCGTCATTAATAATCCCTCCTTTGAACAAGCTAACAGATGCTACAGTTGCCCGCGAAATACTGGGTAGCGCCAAAGACCAGATATTTCATTTACCAGTTTAACCCGTGCCAAAGGAAGAATAATCGAGCGCTATTCTTATGAACGGTTCATTAGAAATTGGTTCACTTGTGCTGGCTCCGGCGCCTTTAGCGGTCTTGATTCAAAAACTCTGTCGAAAATTGATCACAAAAGTTAATTCGGCATTTGATACTAAATTTGTCTTGACAGTGTCTATGGCTCTGAATACAAAAGATATTGAACAGCGTTTGCCAACTAGCATCATTTTTCATGCGCCTTGTGCGCTATAATCTACAAAAAAACAAGTTTAATCGAACCGTTTTAGAGATTGTCCCTAAATTGTCAAGGGTTCCAATCGGTTCGATGCCCAAGCCTGCGTTCGTTTTTTAGGGCAAGGTAAACCCCTTAATTGCTGGACAGGATTGATTGTCAGCTCAGGGTAAAAAGCACGATGCTTAAAAATGCTAGTGCACCCGGTAGCGCCAGGCTGAAACAATTCCTTTAAAGCGTTTTGACAAAGCTTTGGTAGCTGATTTAGGTCTCAAAAATTCTCTAGCTGTTGGCGCTATGAAAGCCCAGGGGGACGTTGAAGGGGCTTTCCCTAATTAATAAAGTTTTCAATAATGTGCTCCAGTGTGCTGGTCAGTTAGTTCACTAAGCGCTTGCAGAAGTTGGTCTCTGGCAAATTGTGTCTGTGGCGTCCCTGGAAATCGAAAAGGGAGAGAACATAACAGTCAAGACTCAGGATTGGCGGATTTACATTCCGACTGTTCCTGCTAGTTATCCAGGTCCAAAGCGATGATACGGAGGTGGAATCATGTTCAGAAGGATTTTGGCAGTCCTGGTAGTTATGACCGTGGCCCTGTGGGGGGTTGGGGTGAGAGCGGATGACACTCTCAAGATTGGCGCTCCTCAACCTATGACGGGGCCGGACGCTCCTTTCGGTGACAAATTTAAGAAGGCCTATAGTCTGGCTGTTGCCGAAATCAACCAGAATGGGGGCGTGAACGGCAAAAAGATCGAAGTGATCATCGAAGACCACCAGGCCAAGAACCCGCTCGCAGCCACAGTCACTGAGAAGCTAATTAATCAGAACAAGGTCCTGGCGCTTACCGGCGGTAGAGCCTCGGGACAGGCTGTCGAGATAGCCTCTGTGGCCCAGCGCCTAAAATGCCCCTACATTGTAGACCATCCTTCAGCCGACATCATAACAGCCAAGGGGTTTGAGTGGGTATTCCGCGACAATCCTACTGGTTCTATCTACCCGCAAGCTTTCAATAAATTCATCAGTGAAGTCCCAGGCGCAATGCCTAAGTCGGCGGCGGTAGTCTATGACAACACCGTTTTCGGAAAAAGTATCGCTAACTCTGCCATGGCCTTTCTGAAGTCGAAAAATGTTCCTATCGTAAGTGACGAGGCCTACGCTGTAAATACTCTTGACTTCAAACCTATCATGACAAAGGTAAAAGCGCAGAATCCAGATTTTTTACTGATGGTGGCTGTGTCCACAACTGATGCTATTCTTCTCACTCGCCACGCCAAGGAAATGGGGATCACCCCGCGGTCTTTCGTAGGATTTGGAGGTGGTTTTGGGGTAGCGGATTTTGCGAACGAATTGGGGCCCCTGTCTGAGAACGTTTTTTCCTCTGCCGCATGGTCCGGTAATCCTAATGATGAGAAGACCAAAGCTTTCTACGAGAAATTTTACAAAACATATGGAATTTACCCCAAAGAGCATGAGGTGGAAGGCTATGCGGTGATCTACATCATAGCCGACGCGATGAAGCGGGCGAATCTTACGGGAGATCTGGCTAAAGACCGTGAGGCGATAAAACAAGCGCTCCTGAAGACGGATATGTCAACCGTTTTCGGGAAGGTGAAGTTTGGAAACTGGGAAGGTCCACTGGGAGACAAGTATACGAATCAGAACATTTATTCACCGGAACATTCCGTATTGGCTCAATGGAGAGGTGGAAAATTGCTCAACGTGTACCCCAAAGCCAATGCCGAAACCGATGTCGTCTTTCCAGATCCAACCGTAAAGCGATGATCGCTTCAGGAATAACACTGCCTGGACTGAGTGAAGGCTCAGCGCCTTCAGATTGATTGAAGCTCCAAGGCAGGGTTACCAAACTTTTTATTCCCGCCAGCTTAAAAAAGCGGCGGGAATTACAACTCCCAGTGTGGAAAGGTAGCGTTGGCTGACGGGATGCCATGCCGCGCCACGAAACTAGAGTTAAGTTAGGGCAAACGGCCTTTATCGGCAGTCGCTCTCCCGAGAAGTAGTTTATGGAAACCTTCATACAAAGCATCATAACTGGTCTACTCACGGGCTCGCTTTACGCCATGATCGGTGTGGGTTTAACCATTATCTTCGGTGTCATGCGCATCATTAATATGGCCCATGGCGACATGGTAATGCTGGGGATGTACGGGGCCTTTTGGGCGCATGCGGCCTGGAAGATCGATCCGTTCATTTCCATCGTCGTCTGGATACCGGTTGGTTTTCTCGGTGGCCTGCTAATCTACCGATTCCTGCTCAGAAAGATTGTGCCAGGTGGCGAACTCAACACTTTGCTCTACACGGCAGGATTGTCACTGTTTGTGGCCAATCTGGCGCTTCTCTTATGGACAGGTAACTATCGTACTATCAAACTATCCTACGCGATTATGCCACTACGTCCGTTCGGAATGTCGGTTCCCATCCCTCTCGCGATTGCTTTTGTCATGGCCATATTAATCACCGCGGGACTCTATTGGCTGCTGGTACACACTGATACCGGGAGGGCTATCCGTGCTACGAGCCAGGAACCGGAAGCTGCAGCGCTTATGGGAATTAACGTAGGGCGCATCTCAATGATCACGTTCGGATTGGGAACCGCTTTAGCCTGCGGCGCAGGTGTGTTACTGGCTCCTTCGCTGTACCTCTATCCGACGGTTGGCGAGATCTTGGTTGTCAAGTGCTTCGTAATAGTTGTGCTAGGTGGGTTAGGTTCCGTACCAGGGGCTATAGCCGGGGGATTGTTACTGGGTCTCGCTGAGTCCCTGGGAGCTGTATATGTGTCGGTTCCTTATAAAGACGCTATTGGTTTTGTCCTCTTCCTGCTGGTCCTGTTATTTAGACCAGCCGGTCTATTCGGAGAGGGCAAATCATGAAATCAATTTTGATAGCAGTGGGATTGATAGCATTGATAGTGGTACCCTGGATCGTGAGTGACCCATTTTACACGCATTTGATGATCATGGCTTTGTTGTGGACCCTGCTAGGGGCATCCTGGAACATTGTAGGGGGATACGCAGGGCAAATCTCTTTCGGCCACTCGGCTTTCCTGGGAACAGGCGCTTACACAACAATGATTCTCTATCTCAGCCTGGGAGTAGCTCCCTGGTACGGGATAGCGCTGGGTGGTCTGACTGCTGCTGCGATGGCGCTACCCATTGGCTTGATATGCTTCAGGCTTCGAGGCCCTTATTTTGCCCTCTCTACTTTGGCGGTAGCCGAGATAATCCGTTTGGTGGCGCTTAATTGGGAATCTTTGACCAGCGGCCCCGTAGGCCTCTTGATCACCACTCTGCCGCCAGTTACCGTGGCAGGCGCAACTCTCAACTGGGAGAGCAAGACGCCGTTCTATTACATCATAGCCTTGCTTACCGTAGGATCCCTTATAGCCACGTCGGTCATGGCCCGTAGCCGTTTAGGCGCATATCTGCTGGCTGTTCGCGACGATATTGACTGTGCGGAGGCGATCGGTATCAACACCGTGCGGGTGCGCGTTTCGGCGCTGATTCTGTCGGCGTTTATTGCAGGGGTAGGGGGTGGATACTATGCGATGTACTTGCGGTACATAGATCCCGACGCTGTTTTTTCCATTTCTCTGTCGGTCGAGATGGTGTTTATAGCTGTAATAGGAGGCCTTACCACGGTAATGGGGCCTTTGATCGGCGCAATTTTCCTCGTGACGCTGGGCGAAACTTTTCGGACATACATCCCGACTGGACACCTGATTTTCTACGGGCTGTTCATGATGCTGGCAATCCGCTATATGCCGGAAGGTATCTGGGGGCGTCTTCAGTTGACAGTTCAAAATTGGTGGGGGCGAAGAAATGCCTGATCCCATGCTTGAACTGAACGGTGTCTCAAAGTCATTCGGGGGCTTGCGGGCTGTGACCAATCTCTCGTTTACTGTAGCAAGAGGAATGATAATGGGGCTCATAGGTCCCAACGGCGCTGGAAAGACAACAGTTTTCAACTTGATAGCAGGTTTCCTTCAGCCGACCAATGGTCGGATACTCCTCGTAGGCAAGGATCTTGTGGGATTTAAACCTTATGCTATAACCCGCAAAGGTGTGGCTCGAACGTTTCAGATCGTCAAACCTTTTCGCCAGCTTAGTGTGCTTGAAAATGTCACTTTGGCCGCATTCCTGAGATTCCCTACGCGCCGTCACGCCGAGGCTGAAGCCTCCCGCATCATAGAGAAAGTTGGTCTAAGCGGCAAAAACAGTGTTCTTGCAAACGACTTGACCCTGGTAGATCAGAAAAGGCTTGAAATAGCGCGCGCTTTAGGGACCGGTCCGAAACTGCTGCTTTTGGATGAACCAATGGGTGGACTCAACGCCACTGAGGTAGATCAGGCCGCCCGTCTGATAAAAGCGATTTGCGCTGACGGTGTGACGATCATATGGGTAGAACACGTTTTAAGGGCGATTATGCGTACTTGTGACAGAGTGATAGTAATTAATCATGGCGCCAAAATCGCAGAGGGCGCTCCTCAGGATGTGGTACAAAACCCGGACGTCATTAGCGCCTACCTTGGCAAGCGAGCAAAATCCTATGCTGCGGATTGAAAACCTTCAGGTAGCTTACGGAAAAATACAGGCGCTCTGGGACGTCTCCATTAATGTGGAGGTCGGGCAGATTGTCGCTCTCGTGGGCGCTAACGGAGCGGGTAAAACCACTTTACTGAAGACGATCTCCGGGCTCGTTAAGGCCTCAAGCGGTTCTATCATCTTCGAGGGCAAGTCCCTCGAATCCGCTACCCCACCCGAAATAGTGAGCAGTGGATTGATCCATGTGCCGGAGGGCCGCAAACTGTTTCCAGAGATGTCGGTCATGGAAAATCTACTTCTGGGAGGTTACTGCACGCCACCCAATCAGCGGAGTCAAAGGCTAGAAGAGGTCTTTAGTGTTTTCCCTACCCTGAAGAAGCGTAAAAACCAGATTGCCGGCACGCTTTCTGGTGGCGAGCAGCAAATGGTAGCTATCGGTAGAGGACTGATGGCAGCGCCTAGACTGCTGATGCTCGACGAACCGTCGCTAGGATTGGCGCCGTTCATGGTCGAGGAGATGTTCAGGGTCGTTGAAGATGTTAACAGGCTTGGAATGACGGTTTTACTTGTAGAACAGAACACTGAGCACGCCCTCTCGATAGCTCACAACGGCTTCGTCCTTGAATCCGGACGAATTGTATTGTCAGGATCAGCCTCAGACCTCCTGGCTAACCCTGGAGTTCGAA